>JACQVM010000419.1 GCA_016209785.1 Candidatus Melainabacteria bacterium
GAGTACAACCAGCGCTGTCGGGCAGTATATTTGGCCGGTAAGCGGGGGCTCATTAACCATTCTGAGCTTGAGGACTGGGAAACAAAACTTTCTGAGGCGACTACGGGAGCTCATTGAGGTGGCATTAACTAGAACAATATTGGCAAGCTTATCTGTGGCGTACTTTATTGTTGCCTTTGGTGTTGTGCTCGCTACACCAAAGGCTAATGATGTTAGTAATCAAATACCCTCGAGACTATCTGGATATGTTCAGCTAAATAAGATCTCTTCGCCAGCATTAGGAGTCAAGCTGCTGGAGGACATTTTAGAAAAGGTGCGGAGAGTTCCGCAAATAGCTATGGCAAAGGGTTTACGACAACAAGCTCAAGCAAGCTTGCCTCGTAAAGGTCCTACTGATTATCATCTAGCCATAAAACCTAAAGATGTGTCTTTGGCTCAGCAGGCAACCACGCCAGCACCGTCAGGTTTTCCTACGAACAAGAGCTATGATGGCTACTCTGAGAAGCTTTCCCTTAGGAAAGGAGGCATTTGGGAGGCTGGTCAGCAGTTGGCTGCAACTGAATCAGGCCGAAAGACTGTTTGGGAAAGCGATACCCGTAAGCTGGATAAAGACATGCCTTTGTCAGAGGAGTCTCAGGAGAGACTGAGCAATGCCATCGGTAAACTATATGGCTTAACTAAGCAATTGGAGGCTTCCGATAGCCTTGTTTCTCAAAGTCCTTCTCCAGCTAGGCGGGCCCGTACTGAAGCTAGGAGTGTCGCTGGTTACGCTGCCTCTTCAGGAGGAGCTGGCTTGGTAGGTTCTTATGGTGTGGCATCTGAGGCGACCAGTAAAAGTGAGTTAAAGGCAAAAGGTATTGAGGAGTATGTACTCTCTGAGCCAGTACCGCTTGCAAGGACTACACCAGCCACTCAAGTGGCGCTCTTGCCACCAAATGTTGTAACGGGTATCCCGCTTGTGCGGTTAGGTAGTTCAGAGACACAAGCAAATCAGGCATTGGCAGCAATTGGCAATATGAGCAGTGAGCGCATAAATGCCTGGACAGTATGGTCTTACTGCCGGCCAAACTCTAAGCATACAGCGCTTCAGGTCTATATGCGTCATGGGCTAGTTGAAGCGTTGCGTATCTTTGATGGCTCGTTTGCTCACCCTGATTTAGGGGTAAATTTAGGAGATGATTTATCGGCCATAAAGGGTCGCTTTGGTGAGCCTGCTTTTATTTTAGGAGAGCCAAGTCCTGGACTAGGGCAAAATTATGTTTATCCAATTAGCCAAGTTGCTTTTCTTATGGCCAGACCAAGACCAGATGCACATCCTGAGGTCATAAGCCTACTAATCTTTAACATCAAATGATTTAGCTGATAAGTAGACTAATATCTCTTAAAATCTTTACCAGGCTTTGGCACTTAAGATGCTTTGCAAGCCTGCTTGTGGAGGATGAGCTATGGAAGGCCTGTTACATGGCCATAACCCGTTCTATTTAAAATATCGACCGCAAGTGCTGGCGGACTTGATTGGGCAGCCGGCAGTGGCTCGAACCTTGTCCAATGCCATACTTTATGGCAAGCTGTCACATGCATATTTGCTTACCGGGCCTAGAGGTACAGGTAAGACCTCAACAGCAAGAATCTTAGCTAAGTCTCTTAATTGTGACTCTGGTCCAACTGCCAGTCCTTGTCTAAGCTGTACGTCCTGTAAGGAGATAAAGGCAGGCATGTCTCCTGCTGTGTTGGAAATTGATGCAGCTTCAAACAACAGTGTTGACGACGCACGTGCCTTAATTGAGCGAGCACCCCTTGTGGCTTTTGGCGGACGATTCAAGCTGTACATCATTGATGAATGTCACATGCTCACCAAAGAGGCATTTAACGCACTACTTAAAACCATAGAAGAACCTCCAGCAAATGTTGTGTTTGTTCTGGCCACTACTGAAGAGCACAAAGTGCCACCGACAATTGTCAGCCGCTGTCAGAGGCTTATGTTTCGTCTTGTAAGCGAGGAAGATTTGGCTAAGCATTTATCACAAGTTGCTAAGGCCGAAATGGTCAATATTGAAGACGATGCTATTGACCTTATTTCTAGACATTCATCAGGTGCGGTACGAGATGCACTGGCGCTATTGGAACAAGCAAGCCTGCTTTCAACCCCGGATGTGCCAGTAACCGTCAACGACCTTTTGCTTCTTTTGGGTGCAGTTGCTGAAGACATGCTTTTAAGCATAAGTCAGCAAATCTTGCTTGCCCAGGGTGAGCTCGTTGTAGCTTCGGTTAACCAACTTATTAGCGAGGGGCGCGAACCAGCAGTTGTGGCTGCCGAATTAGTGCGGCACTTCCTTAATCTCATCAAGGCTGCTTATGTGAGCCGCTCTGGAGCATTAGGTGTTGATTCTGCTCATAAATATTTGGTTGGTTCAAGTCACTATCTGTTGGGTCTTTTTGCCCAGGCACCACAGTTTGATTTAGCTCAATTGTCTGAGATGATTGACCTGTTAAGCTCTCTTGAGCAAACCTTAAGGAGAACAACTCAAGGACTGCTTCATCTCGAAATTGGCCTTTTAGCACTTTGTCATCGCCAGGATATGTCTTGCCTAAGAGTCTTGGAGCAACGCTTAGCTCGGCTGGAAGCGCTGCTGGCAGATAAATCTACTTATCGGCTGGACAGTGATGTTCACCCAGTTCCAACAAGATCTGCCTTGTTAGAGTCCGTCAATGCAGAACCAGCAGTTGCTGCACCAGAGGAGGCCCCGGTGGAATCTTTGACATACTTGGAGCAACCCAGTGAAGCTAATTTGGACACCTTTTGGTCTTGCTTGCTAGAGGAGGTGAAAGGTCACCCTAACATATACAGTGTTTTGTCTATCTACCCATTTCCGCTTAGTCTTGATAAGGAAGAGCTGGTTATTGGTGTAACTAAAGAACTTTGGAAGAGCAATGTCGAGAGAAAGTTGGAATCAATCAAGACTTCTTGTGCCAAGTTGTTGGGTCGTACCATCAATGTTCGAGTTAAGATTGTTGAATCAGCACCTGAGCGCTATGAATTAGGCAATGTACAATCAGCAGATTGTGCCCAGGGTTCATCTTTTGAGTTAACATCTGAGGCGGCATCTGCAAAAGAATTAACCAATGACCTTGAGCAACCAATACCTTCCAATTCAAGATCTAGCATGTCAGTCGTCAAGGAGGCCTATAAGTTGTTTGAAGGTCCAGGTTCTCGGTTAATTAGCTAAGCATTAAGGCAGGATGGCAAGCACTCAAGACACTATTTCAAATCCTGTATGTTGGTAGTTGGTGTCTTTTTCTAACCAGGTTATGTCAATTTGACTTACTGACGCGGACGGAGGACCAATCCTGCACCAGGCTATGAATTCTTCTATCAGAGGCCGATTTCCTGCAACCTCTATTTCTACGGAGCCATCGTCAGCATTGCGTACCCAGCCGGTTAAGCCTAAAGACCTAGCCTTCTGGCAAGTGGTCTGGCGATAAAAAACACCTTGAACACGTCCTGATACTGTCAACTGGGCTCGGGAAAGTATGGCCATCTATGGAAAATCTTAATTGCCGGATATTCTAAAAGTGTAGCTTGTTTACCGACTGTCAGCCGTTAGCGCAAGTGCCTCTAACAAACGTTATACTCTCCTTATCTAGATAAGTTAGGATTGGGCATGTTAGGTGATTCTACTGGACAGAAAAACATTGACCCGCAAGCTATTGCTTGTGCTATTGAATCTCTTAAGTCCAAAGGTTGGGATATTAATC
>JACQVM010000431.1 GCA_016209785.1 Candidatus Melainabacteria bacterium
ATTTTGGACAAACAATTGTTTGGCTTAGATATAGACCCTAGCATCATAGAGGTGGCTAATTTTTCTCTTTACCTTGCCTGCAGAGATCTAGTCCAGTGTGTCGAACTTCCTTTGCCAAATCTATTCCACTATAATCCAACAATCCCTGACGACGACACGCAAGCAGCAATTGGTAGCCTTTGGCTAGGACTATCCGAAATCCCATCTGACATTTGTGTTTCTAGTCTTAAGCACACAGTGCCTCTTTGCCAATCTCCTGTCTGTCAGCAATTTTCGGTTGTAGTCACCAATCCGCCATATCTAAGCCACAGGCTCATGCCGTTGCCAATTTCACAGTTTCTCAAGAAGCACTATCCATCAGGACACTTTGATCTGTACGCTGCCTTCATAATCCTTATGATTCACCTAACCAAGGAAGATGGTTGCCTGGGACTAATTTGCCAGCAAAGTTTTATGTCCATCACACGGTTTAGGCAGCTTAGATCTGAGCTATTGAAACGCGTGGAACTCAAATCGCTTGTCCAGCTCGGCCCTGGATCCTTTGGACTCCGGGCTGGAGAAAAGATAAACAACGCAATTCTTATCGCCAGAAAGACACGTTGCGGGAATTCACGCAATCCTTCAGTTAAGTGCTGGCGTGTTCTTTCACGGCTGCAAAAACAGCAAGCAGAACTCAACGGAATCTCCTCATTGCCAGGTCAAACCATCTCGCCTTCGCAGTTTGTCACCATATCTGGTGCACCATTTTCATTCTGGTGCCCAAAAGAAATGGCTACACTCTTTAGCAAGTATCCTCCACTAGAAAGTCCCTCCACCGGGATTAAATGCGTCAATGGACTTTTTACCTGCAACAATAAGCGTTTCGTTAAGGCACACTGGGAGGTAAATCCAGAAGAACATTCTGATTACGTCAGCTATGACAAAGGTGGCGGACACAAATGGTATCGTCACACCCAGCATCTCATTTATTGGAAAGACAACGGCCAGTTGATTCGTGACTTTCGGGTCAGTCGTGGGCAATCAGCCTCGTTGCCTGGAGAGAATTACTATTTCCAGACAGGTATAACTTATTCCTATATCGGAACCAAAGGCTTTCAAGCTAGATTATTGAGTCCTAACTGTGTCTTTGACATAGCCAGCTCGTCTATCTTTAGTATGTGCATTGACCCTGTTTATGTGCTTGGCTTTCTTAATTCATCACTGGTGCGATTCCTTTTAGGTGTACTCAATCCCACCATCAATTTCCAAATTGGTGATTTGAGAAAGCTCCCCTTTAAAGATCCTGATAAAACAACTTTGTCTGAGGTAATCAAGGCAGCTTCTGGTGCAATAGAGGTAGCAAAAGAACTGGATTCTTTTGATCCACGTTCGCCCCACTTTGCTGGACCAGCATTACTGCGACACGGATCAATCTCGCTGACTCAAGCAAATCTTGAAACAGCTTACGCCAAGCATGTACTCTTTCTCAAGAATTTAAATCACACTGAGGCAAAATATCAAGCCATCATCGATAACCAAATTTTTGAACTTTACTGCATTGACAAAACAACTCGAGAGACAGTCACCAAGGATCCATGGGTTGCTAGCACAGTTCAGAAGCTTTCTTCACTGCCCTCACTGAGCAATAGTCTTGCCGAACTTTCCTGCTTTCTCAAGAAGAAGGGCGATATTGAAACTGCTTGACTCAATCACTGTCTGGGGTGAGTCGTGCAGCATTCACTCCTGCTGTTGTGGTCTAGTTCAACCCCCCGGCATTAACGCCGCGGTCTCCTCGCATGGGATAACTTAAAAAGAGCAGGTATGACTATCAGGGTCAAAAGCGTGCTGCTTACAAGTCCGCCTACAATAACCACGGCAAGTGGCTGTTCAAGCTCACGGCCAGTGCCTCCCAATACTGCCAATGGAAGCATTCCTAGAGCAGCAGTCAGTGCTGTCATCACCACTGGTGAAACTCTATTAACACAGCCTTCATATATGGCTTGGTCAAATGGTTTTCCGGATCGTAGCAGGCTATTTGTATGAGTTACAAGCAATATGCTATTGCGAGTAGAAATACCAAACAAACTAATGAAACCAATGAGTGAGCCAATACTGACAACACCCCCAGTAAGGACAACAGCAAAAATGCCTCCAATGGTTGCCAGAGGTAAGTTGCTCGCAATCAACAAAGTAGACTTCACCGACCCAAGTCCGGCATTCAACAGCAAAAGAATGCCCACAAAAGTAAAAGCAGACATCCAAGCCAGCCTTGCGGTGGCATCTTGTTGTGCCTCATACTGTCCAGCATAAACCATGTAGTAGCCAACAGGCAGAGACACCTGCCTTAACAGCTTTTCCTTAGCCTCATTCACTACACCAACTACATCTCGATTAAATGTATTGGCTTGAACCACTATGCGACGCATCGCATGCTCTCGAATGACTGCATTAGGACCATCAGACACACTAATTGCCGCAACTTGAGACAACGGAACTCGCGCACCACTGGGAGTATCAAGTAAGGTCGACTTAATGAGATCTAGGTTGTGTCTGGATTCCTCGTCATACCAAACATTTAGGCTAAAAAGTCTTTGCCCTTCAAGCACTTGTGAAACAATCTTCCCATTAAAGGCAGTTTCTAGGCTTCTGGATAAGTCTTCGGCTGTAATACCCAGTCGCGCTGCCACCATGCGATCCATCTTTATGTGAATTTCTGGCACTAGAACCTGTGTCTCTGGTCTTACATCTACCGCCCCCTTAACCGTTTGCAACACAGAAGAAACCTCATCAGCCAGCTTACGTAAGGTTCCAAGATCAGGACCGAATATTTTAATTGCAATATCTGCCCTGGTACCCCCAGAAAGTACGTCATCCATACGATGAGAAATGAAAGAACCAACATCATAGACTATGCCCGGCACTTGATTGAGATGTCCGCGAATATCAATCAAAATGGCAGCCAGGGAACGCTCTGTCTCCTTAAGCTGCACATCAAACTCGCTAAAATTTGGAGCACCCGCGTCATCATCTAGTTCAGCTCTACCTACCCGTTGACCAACTGCCACCACATCTGGATGCTCTAACAACTTCCTCTCAACAGCAATTCCCATACGCGTTGTTGCCTCTAAGCTCTCACCAGGGCGACCAACCGTAGTAATAATGAGATTTTCCTCGCGAAACTCTGGCAAGAAAGCTCGACCCATAAATGGTACAAGGCTTAGACTCAAGAGAAAGATTAACCCTGCTACGCTAAGCACCAGCACCGGTCGTGCCATTACTGAGCTCAGCAATTTCCCGTAAGTTTGTTTAAGGCGAGTCACTGCCCACGGCTGGCTGTGCGGAATAGAATTGCCATGCCCCAATAAGAACATACACAGAGCCGGGGTTACGGTTAGTGCCACCACCAAGCTAGACATAGTAGCCATGACATAAGAAAAGCCCAGTGGCGCAAACAGTCGCCCTTCTACCCCAGCCAAGGTAAGAACCGGCAAGAAAACCAATGCCACAATGAAGGTAGCATAGACAACTGAAGATCGCACCTCCGAACATGCATCATAAATCACCAACAAAGCCGGGCGTGGGTTTTCTCTTGCCTTATTCTCTCGCAAGGTCCTAAATACATTCTCAACATCGACAATAGCATCATCCACCACCTCGCCAACTGCAATTGCCAGCCCTCCAAGCGTCATGGTATTTATGGATCCACCAGTGATTTTAAGAACAACCAGGGCTGACAACAATGACAGCGGAATTGCAGTAAGGCTTATTGCTGCTGTTCGCCAATTCCACAAGAACAACAGCAATACTGCCACCACCATAACACCTCCCGTGGCAATTGC
>JACQVM010000424.1 GCA_016209785.1 Candidatus Melainabacteria bacterium
GTATTAAAGATTATCTTGCCACCCAAGCAACCTACCCTAGCTCAGAGTTAAACATTTTGCAGTGCGAGTTAGATGAGTTAATGGTTACAAATTGTGTGATAGCTCTCGAATGGGCTGACTGTTTTAATCAGTATTTGTCCAATGACTTTCTACTGGTGAAACTAACCTACTTAAAAGATGATGGGCGGTTAGCAATACTGAAAGGGGTTGGGGCTAAGTCGCAGGAATTGGTCTGTAAAGTGAAGGCTATTTTGACGGATTTTCTTAAGGGGTATTGACCGCCATGATATACTCAGCCAACGTTACTTTATCTTGACAAAACCAAATTGGTGCTCTTTAGATGGGCAAATCACTTGTAATTGTTGAATCACCGGCAAAAGCCAAAACCATCAGCAAAATCCTTGGAAAAGATTTCCAGGTCAAGGCCAGTGTTGGCCATATTCGAGATCTTCCTCGCAATAAACTTGGTGTGAATGTTCGTAAAAACTTTGAGCTACAGTATGAGGTTCTACGGGAAAAGGAGCCAATAGTTGCTGAATTGCGGGAGGCCGCTAGGCTTGCAGACCATGTCTATCTGGCACCAGATCCAGATCGCGAAGGCGAAGCCATTGCTTGGCACCTGTCTGAGCTCCTTAATTTGCCTAAGAGCAAGTTGCACCGGATCGAATTCAATGAAATTACACGTGAAGCTGTTTTAGCGGCCATGAAAGAGCCACGGCAAATTGACCAACGTCTTGTAGATGCACAACAAGCTAGAAGGGTCCTGGATAGGCTTGTGGGCTATAAGATAAGTCCACTGTTGTGGCGCAAGGTTAACGGACGCTCGGCAGGACGGGTTCAAAGTGTTGC
The DNA here is from genome assembly GCA_016209785.1 of Candidatus Melainabacteria bacterium. Classification (GTDB taxonomy): domain Bacteria; phylum Cyanobacteriota; class Vampirovibrionia; order Obscuribacterales; family Obscuribacteraceae; genus JACQVM01. The sequence continues at coordinate 850 of JACQVM010000424.1, forward strand.
TGTGCGCCTTATTTGTGAACGTGAAGATGAGGTTGATAAGTTTCAACCGCAAGAGTATTGGTCTATTAAGGCTGAGCTTTCTAAGCCACACGCCAAACAAGCATTCTTAGCTTCTCTGGTTAGATATGACGGTAAGAGGGTTATTACGGCTGTTGACAAAGCCGGTGCAGGCACCAGGATAATTGTCTGCCAAGCTGACGCTACTGAAATTACCCAAGAATTGCAACAAGAAAAGTTTCTAGTATCTTCGACTGCCGTAAAGGTTAGTCAAAGACAGCCGATGCCTCCCTTTATTACCTCAACCCTGCAACGTGAAGCAGCCTTGCATCTTGGTTATCCAGTAAAAAAGACAATGCAGGTAGCGCAGACACTTTACGAAGGGACTGAGCTAGGCTCTGAAGGACCGACAGGGCTTATTACTTACATGAGGACCGATTCCACGCGAATAGCTGTTCAGGCTCAAGAGGAAGCACGCCAGTATATTGTTGCCAACTATGGTAAGGAATATTGTCCTAAACAGGCTAGAGTTTACGTTCGCAAAGCTAAGAGCGTTCAGGATGCACATGAGGCAATTCGCCCTACTAGCGTGGAAAGAAAACCAGAGGTTGTTCGTTCTTATTTATCAAACGACCAATACAAGCTATATAAACTTATCTGGGAACGTTTTGTGGCTAGCCAAATGGTAGCTTGCGACCTTGCAACTACAACTGTTGAAATATCGGCTGGTCCAGCAGTGTTTCGTGTATCGGCTACTGATGTGAAATTTCCTGGCTATACAATTGTCTACAATCGCCTATTAAATGGCGAGTCTGAAGCTGAGAACAAAGAAGATAGCGAGACAGTAAATAACCTGCCTAAGTTAGAGGAAGGTGAGGACGTAAAACTAAAGGCAATCCATCCTAAGCAGCACTTTACCCAGCCACCACCACGGTATAACGAAGCAAGTCTAGTCAAGATGTTAGAAGAGCTGGGCATAGGTCGACCATCTACTTATGCCACCACTGTGGCTACTATCCTTGACAGAAAGTATGTAGAAAAGCAAGGAAAAATGCTTGTTCCGACAAAACTAGGCAAAGCTGTTAATTTACTTCTTGTGGAGCACTTTGGGGACATCATGGATGTGGGTTTCACAGCCGAGATGGAAGACAAACTAGATCAGATTGAAGAAGACAAAGTTGAATGGCACGGCATGCTCAAGGACTTTTATCAGCCTTTTGGGCAGACCCTAAAGAAGGCCAAGGAAAACATGGACAAGGTGCTTGTCCTGTCAGATCATCTGTGTCCGGAATGTGGGCAGCCAATGGCAGTACGATCGTCAAGATTTGGACAGTTTCTTGGTTGTTCTGGCTATCCAGAGTGTAAGACTAAGATTGCCCTTACCAAAGATGGAACGCCTGTACCACCTGATAGGCCGTCAGAGGAAAAGTGTAAGACTTGTGGCGAGCAGATGATTATTCGTTATGGTAGGTATGGGGACTACCTTGTGTGCTCCTCAACGACCTGTCAGGAGCAGCGCCCCATAGTCAAGTCAACTGGAGTTATGTGTCCTCGGGATGGCTGTGGTGGAGAAATAGTGGAGAAAAAATCGCGCCATGGCAAACTCTTTTATGGCTGCAGCCACTACTCACAGAAGAAATGCACAACAGCCTTCTGGTATCCGCCAGTCATATCAGGTGGTCCTAATGGCAGCAGCAGGTGCCCGTTGTGCAGCAGCCTCTTAGTCTACAAAATTCTAAAAAGAGGCGACCAACTTGCTTGTTCTTCTAAAGAGTGCACTTTCTCTCAACAAGCTACTGGTCAAGAAGCACATGCTTAATTGATCCAATGCGATGAAACCCCGGCTTAACGCCGGGGGTTTGACTATAGCTGCTGCAAATATGGCAATACAAGGACACAGTGTGTGCAGGATCTGGAGCACACCTTGAAATGTATGCTGATGTTAGAATGGAATCACATTAAAGTAGGTTAGGGAGGCCAGTTCCACAATGTTTGAGCGGTTTACTGAAAAGGCCATCAAAGTAATTATGTTGGCTCAGGAAGAGGCGCGAAGACTTGGGCATAACTTTGTGGGAACTGAGCAAATTTTGCTAGGGCTCATTGGCGAAGGTACTGGAATTGCAGCAAAAACCCTGAAGTCAATGGGTGTCAACCTTAAAGATGCTAGGGTTGAGGTGGAAAAAATTATTGGCCGTGGTTCAGGGTTTGTGGCTGTAGAAATTCCCTTTACCCCCAGGGCGAAAAGAGTTTTGGAGCTTTCCTGGGATGAAGCAAGGCAACTTGGTCACAATTACATAGGTACAGAGCACTTGCTCTTAGGGCTTATTCGGGAAGGTGAAGGGGTTGCAGCAAGAGTCCTGGAAAACCTTGGTGTGGACCTAACCAAAGTACGTAGCCATGTAATACGACTTTTAGGAGAAAGCGGGGCAACATCTACAGGTACCACCACAAGCACAGGTACTGGTCGCTCCAAGACGCCCACGCTGGATGAATTTGGCTTGAATTTAACCCAGGCTGCTCAGGAAAATCGCCTTGACCCAGTAGTTGGGCGCGAAAAGGAAATTGAACGTGTTATACAAATTCTTGGCCGGCGGACCAAGAACAATCCGGTGTTAATTGGCGAGCCTGGTGTTGGCAAGACTGCCATTGCTGAAGGATTAGCCATTCGTATTGCCAACGCAGATGTACCTGAAATTTTATCTGACAAGAAAATTGTCATGCTTGACATTGGGCTTCTTGTGGCAGGCACAAAATATCGGGGTGAATTTGAAGAACGTCTCAAGAAGATTATGGATGAAATCCGGGCTGCTGGAAATGTGATGCTAGTTATTGATGAACTGCACACATTAATAGGAGCTGGTGCGGCTGAAGGGGCAATTGATGCAGCAAACATCTTAAAGCCGGCGCTAGCACGGGGAGAGCTTCAGTGCATTGGTGCTACGACTATGGACGAGTACCGCAA
>JACQVM010000423.1 GCA_016209785.1 Candidatus Melainabacteria bacterium
CCTTATAAGCGGGACAGTTCTTCGAACAGCGCTTTGTTCTCGTCGATCAGTTGATCTATAAAGTCGTCTGCACGCTCCTGAAACGCTTCAGACCATCCCCTACTACCTCTAAATGCGTGTCCTTAAGACCAAATTTCATTACTGCTGGCAGCAATATTTTGGTCAACCAGATAAGAATTGGCGTATCTTTTGGCGGCTTAAAGTCCAGCACTATAACTCGAGGCTCCTAAGCTGCCCAACAAAACCATGTCAAGCTTAGCTTTTGCCTGGCACCAAGGCAAATTCATAGCCCAACTCCCTACCCTTACATATTATTTCCTTGGCAGCCGTTAGCGTCTGTCGTGTCAAGGCACGTCTTTCGTGCAGCACAATTAAAGTCCCTTGGACAAGGCGCCTTATCACCCTTTCCGTCACTCGCTTTGCCCCAGGGCTAAGCCAATCCTCCGGTACCGCACCCCAATATACCGTCGTCATTTGCCGCTCAGCAAGACAATCAGCTACGCGCTTGTCCATAACCCCAAAAGGAGGGCGAAACATATCTGGCCTAACTTTAGTAATATCCTCAATACTTAAATTTGTAACGTCAATTTCCTTTTCTAATTGCCGGGTTGTAAGCACTGGCATCAAAGGGTGGTGGAAGCTGTGGTTGCCAATGAGGTGTCCTAAAGACGCAATCTTTTCTACCAAGTGCTCATGTCGGACAACCTGCGAGCCAATGAGAAAAAAAGTTGCCTTTACCTTTTGCTCAGACAGCATCTCTAGAAGCCACGGCGTCGTATGAGGACAAGGGCCATCATCAAAGGTAAGGTATACCTGCCCGGGGTAAGTTTGCCCATTGTCGCGCTCTCCCCAGTACCCCTCTGGCAGATGCTTACGTCCTAACTCCGTCAGGTAATCCATTTTCCACAAATGTAGCTCATCAGCTACTGCCGTGGCTTGCCTCCACAAAACATGTAGCCAACTTACCCATTGTTTCTCCATCTTTCTTGAGGTCCTTTGTTGCCAGAGTGAATGTGCTGTTCTGACTCCTACCTAAAGCCACCTTGTCTGTTCTTGGCACCCATGATTTCAGTGGCCTGCCTGTGAAAAGCAAATCACTATCGCCTGACTCTTTGAGTATCCATCGCAAATAGCACACCTCACGATGGAGACGCACACTAAAAGAGCGTATACCCATATTACACTGCTGAGCATATTGCTTGAGATAGAAATCCATGTCCACAGCTTGGCTCACAATCACACGAGCAATCTTCTGTCCAGCATAGCTCAAGGCTGCCGGAACAACCTTTAGTGGTAGTCCAGCAGAAACACAGTGAAGCGCCAAACGTGCTGCACCGTTCTTAAACGGGTGCGTAGTTCCATCGCCAAAGGTGTTACCTTCCGGGAAAATGACAATGCCCTGTCCTTTTGCTGCGCAAGAGACTGCAAAATCTAACAAGTTGTAACAAGGGCTCGCCGGAAAAGCACCCATCGAGCGCAGGACAAGCCCCTGGAGGCCCCTAAGCTCGTTAGGTGAGACCATCCAGTTAGTGGGGCGATCAATAACTTGCTGGAGAATCAGCCCATCCCAACGAGAAATGTGGTTAGCCACTAAAAGAAAGGGGGTGTCTGCTGGGATATGTTCGCGCCCTATAACTTCTACATGCTTAAAATGGAGTTGCACAGCTATTTTGTTTAGCTGCTGAAAAACTGCATACGCAAACTGCTGCTTTGGATCCACCAGACATCTTTTCATGAGCTTGCCTCAAATAACTATCTTCCTGGCGTCATTGGCTCAGGCTTTAAATTAACCATAAAGGATCAGCAGAAGCCATGGGCAGCATCTGTGACACTTTTAAAATCGTTGCTGCCGCATTCCTTGTAATCATCCAGCCCTTAAGGGCGGGTTTGACACTACGCTAGCTCAACGCCACCATATTAAGTACTAGAATGAGCATTCTCTTCAGCAGAACTCCTGCTATTCTTAAGCATTTATTGCTTCAGTTGGCCTTGTGACACGCTGAATTAAGCGATAGATAGCTGTACGCGTCTGTTCACCTACCTCAGGACCACGTCGATGGGCAATGGACTCCACCGCAGTAGCAAACGCATAGAAGCGATCAATTGGCATGTGAGTTGCCCTAGGATGAGGCAGAAGGCTTCTCATATAGCCTCTCAGGTTTTCAACTTCTTTGTCTGCCAACGGCTGTACAGCCTCCAGTAGGTTACGCAATAACTTTAAGGGCACCAGTGGCGTGTTGTAGCTAATCAGATTTTGTGTTAGCGCCCTATGTAAAAGAACACATTGTGGCAGTGGGGCCTGTTTATCAGTCGGACCAGGTGGGATCTTAAGAAGATAATCACGAACCTTACTGAAGTCATAAAGTACTTGCAACAACAAGTCAGTTCGCCCACTATCAGAAAAATAAAGGGGCAACAGACCATAAATTAAGGACCTAGCTTGACACTTATCTACATCCTTGGAGGACTGCAAAAGCGCACCGGAAAGGCTTGCAGCACGAACAATTAAAGCCTTGTCGTTAATCCGACTCATCCGACCTGGGGCAAAATTAACCTCCTTAATAGCATACTCCTGACATAGGATCATATCCAGAACAGCGTCCCCAGACATATCCCCAAACTCGGCGGTAGCTGCTGTTCCTGATACAAAGTAAATTGCTATATCAGGGATATGTCGGCCAAACGAAACGCTAAGAATACCTGTAACCTTCTCCAGGCTCAGAAATTGCATCACATTAAATATGGTGCCTTCCCGAACGGAAGTAATATGAAAATTGATACCCACGGACGCCCCTAGTGAGCTCTGCCTTAAGCTCAACAGCCAACGCTTCAACCATTATATATAGCTAATGGAAGTTGGACAATTGGCAAAATCAAAGCGGTCAGTGTTAAGGACTAACCTTTTGAGACCTGTGTTGTATCGTTAAAGCCTTTGGCACGCTCCCTGAGAGCAAGACTAACCTCGGTGCGATCATCAAAAGGAATTGTACTATCAGCTAAAATTTGATAATTTTCGTGACCTTAACCTGCCACCACCACAATGTCACGATTGCTTGC
>JACQVM010000436.1 GCA_016209785.1 Candidatus Melainabacteria bacterium
AAGTACACCGGCCTATAACGCAGGCATTCACCCTGGTGATGAAATTATTGAAATAGACAATAAACCAGTAAAAGGACAATCTTTAGACCAGGTTGTTAAGCAAATTCGTGGTCCTATAAACACTAAGGTGGTAATAACCATTCTGCGAGGAACTGAAAGGAAAAAGTTAATTCTTACCAGAGCAGAAATACCCATTCGTGCTGTTGCTAACGAGACCATTCTTCCAGGCAACATAGGCTATATCCGTCTGGATAGTTTTATCTCTTCCAAGGCTAATGACGAAATGCGTCTAGCACTTAAGCGTGTTTCTGCCACCAACGGATTAATTTTAGACTTGAGGAATAACCCAGGGGGTTTGCTGTCCAATGCTATTGAAATAGCCAACATGTTTTTGGATCATGGCATTATCGTTAGTACCATTGATGCCGACGGTTACAAGACATCTCAAATGTCAGCCCACAGTTCGTTAATTAAATTGCCAATGGTTGTACTTATCAACGGTGGCAGTGCCAGTGCCAGCGAAATCTTAAGCGGAGCTTTAAGGGATAATGGGCGGGCACGCCTTATTGGTCAAAAAACTTTTGGTAAGGGATTGGTGCAAGCCATTAATCGGCTTGATGATGGTTCAGGCATTAATGTGACCATTGCTCGATATTTAACTCCTAATGATACAGATATTCACAAGTTAGGAATTGTGCCTGATTATGACGTGTCGCTAAAGGAGGATGATTACAAGGATGGCAAGGGACCATGGTGGATTGACCCTACTTTTAGCAAATTCAATCGTGCACCTACCGATGGCAGGGATGTTCAGCTTATTAAGGCAATTGATGTCTTAAAGCAAGAAATTATTGCTTCCGCAGGACAAACTGCTACAGCTAGAAATTAAAGGTTATCAACAGTCCATGCCCTGGATAGCTCGACCATGGTGACGTAGCTGGACAGTGCTGGAAATGGTTGTAGCCATATCCATAAGCCAATCTGGTGCACGGCGTCCTGTTAACACCAGGACGGTTGGGTCACTTCTAAGCTGAAGAACTGGTCGGATTTCATCCCAGCTAATAATGCCAACCCGGCCAATGTCCAGAAGCTCGTCACAAATGACAATGTCGTGCTTGCAGTGTAGAGCTTCCTTAACGTAGGCAAGCCCCTGCATGGCAGCGCTTGTATCCTCAGGCAAAATGCCATTGGGAGAGCCATAGAAGCGAAAGCTGCCAAGTGGTCCTGTGCCAATCCTGTTGACACCCGTGTAGTAAACCTGAAGCTTGCCAAAAGCGGGGTCGTTAGCTTGGCTTAGAAGTCGCAACCCTTTCCCTTCACTAGAATTGGCCTCAAGTTTGTCAAAAAAGACTAAGGTTACAGTTTTGCCGCAACTTATGGCACGCAACAAGAGGCCAAAGGTTGCTGTTGTTTTGCCACAGCCTGTACCCAAATAAAGCCGAATCCTTTCTTGGGTGGGAGAGTGAATTGAGGATGTCATTGAAAGTGAGCCTTGCCACTATTGGGGATATGATAGCTCCTCAAGTCCTCTTTATCGGAGTAGGTTTACCAGTTTCATCTACACAAACAAAGGTAAGCTCGGCTGAGGTCACGTGAACTTTGTCTGCCAAGCGATCTACTTCTACATCAACGTGAACTGAAATGGATGTGTTACCTATGTGTGTTGTGGAAGAGTAAAAGCTGACAACTTCACCTACCATCACAGGTTCTTTAAACACAACTTCTTTAATTGCTACTGTAACAATTTTCTGAGTGGTATGCTTGCCAACTTCTACAGCACCAGCAAGGTCTATGTAGCTTAGAATAATGCCGCCAAATATTGTGCCGTGCTTGTTGGTGTCACGTGGTAACAGCACTACCCTAATAGCTGGCTCCCGAGAGCCCAGCTCCTGAGTTTTATTGACCATCCTAACCCCTCTGACAACCAATTGATCTTCTACTGCTGTCAGATCGTAGCATCTTCACGCATGGAGACCCCGGCGTTAACGCCGGGGGTTTGCCACTGTGCGTGGTGACTACTAGAATGAGCCATCATCTGTCTTGCGACGACGCATTAGGTGAGCATATATCTGATCAGCTTCTAGACGTATCTCCGTAGCACTTTGGTAACGCTTCTCCGGATCCTTTTGAAGTGCCTTTTGTAGCATTACATCAAATGGTGATCCGGCAGCAACGTCAGGGCGATGTTGTGACACTGGGTCTGGGGGATCCATCAGGATCTTGAGTAGCATAGCCTCTGTAGTTTCAGCCTCAAAGGGCAACCTGGCTGTAAGCATTTCATAAAGAATTATGCCCAGGGCATACAAATCGACACGGTGATCTAGTTGGAAGTCCCTTAATTGTTCTGGCGCCATGTACTCTGCAGTGCCGATGACTGAACCTGTCTTAGTCAGGCGTTGTACACCAGCATTGGCAACTACCTGCGCAATGCCAAAATCTACAAGCTTGACCCAATCGGGTCTGTAACTGTGTTCTTGAAGTAAGATATTCTCGGGTTTTAGGTCTCGGTGAATGATACCCATGTTGTGTACTTCCTGTAGACCACGGCATATTTGTATAGCAATTGCTGCCACCATGGTAAGGGGCATGGGTCCTTCCTTATCTATCCTATCTCTTATGGAATCACCCTTTATGTACTCCATGACCAGGTAGG
>JACQVM010000432.1 GCA_016209785.1 Candidatus Melainabacteria bacterium
AGCGTATGGTAAGAGGGGACAATTAAGCAAAGACTGATTGGCTTGCATCATTTTTAATTTTAATGCCTAGCTGAAATCTTTCAGGTATCCTAGCTGGGGTCATGTTAGAGATGCTTGAGCATATTTCTACTTCCTGAGTCGGCAAGCAGCCGGCATAACCCAGGGTTATAGTTGCTCAATATGCAATAGTGTACCAAAGATGTCTCAACCTATATCCATAAGTGGAAAGCAATGGCGATTTCCTCCCGAGGCCAATCTTGATGCTGGTCTCATAGAGGCGGCTGAGGGGTCTTCATTGTTAGGCAAGCTTCTAGTAAGACGCAACATAAAGTCTGCAGCTCAAGCACGGGCCTATCTGAGTCCTTCTGAGTATGTTCCAACAAGTCCTATGGAGCTGCCTGACATGGCGCGGGTAATAATACGCCTTGCTGAGGCAGTCGCACATGGACACCACATCACCGTATATGGTGACTATGATGTAGATGGAATTACTGCCACGGCGGTCTTGTTTAGTGTACTTACTCAGCTTGGTGCGTCTGTCGATTATTACATTCCTCAACGTGCCGAGGAAGGTTATGGACTCAACTTAAAAGCTGTTAGTGTTCTGGCCAGCAAGCATCAAACTAAGCTGATCATTACTTGTGATTGTGGCATTGCCAATTTTGCTGAAATCAACTTTGCTAGATCTTTAGGTGTGGACACCATAGTAGTTGACCATCACAACATGCCGGAGGTCTTACCACCGGCAGTAGCTATTCTTCATCCTAAGCAGCTTAGCTCTGAGCACCCACTTTTTGAGCTTTCAGGTGTAGGTGTTGCGTATAAACTTTGCGAGGCACTGCTGATTGATAGAGGCATGTCTGACAAGGTTGAGGGATTGCTTGATTTGGTAGTGCTTGGCTTAATTGCTGATATGGTTCCCTTGGTTAAGGAGAATCGCTACCTAGTACAACTTGGGCTGCCAAAGTTAATGGAATCACCACGACCTGGCATTGGTGCTTTACTTGCGCAGGCAAAAAATTCTACCGGTACTGAGTTGGTCGGATTTAGGCTAGCACCAGCAATTAATGCTGTAGGAAGGTTAGCAGATGCCAGAATTGCCGTTGAACTTCTGACAACAAATGATTCTGCCACGGCAACAACGTTGGCAAGACAGCTTCAGCTTGAAAATGCAAGGCGCCAACAACTGTGTGAAAAAATAACGACTGAAGCTGAGCAAATGGTGTCAACAACAGTAGATTTGACTGCTGAAAGGGCAATTGTCATTTGCAAGCAAGGTTGGCACCACGGTGTTGTTGGTATTGTGGCTTCGCGGTTGATGGAGAAATATCACCGCCCTGTTTTGGTGGCAGAGTTAGACACCAGTGAAGGGCTCATTAAAGGCTCTGCCAGAAGTGTTGAAAGTCTTGATCTGCATGCAGTCTTAAAGGCTAACGAAAAGCTTCTTGTGAAATGGGGTGGTCACAAGATGGCTGCTGGATTTAGTCTTCAGGTAGACAAATGGGACGTGTTTAAGAGTGCAATCCTTAATACATGCGAGGGTATGCTGGAAGGAAAGGACATTGCGCCAGTTTTGGATGTTGATCTTGTCGTTAAGCCAAAGGATGTATCCTTGGAGCTTGCCAACACATTGTCTAAGCTTGCACCATTTGGCGTGGGCAATAGAAAGCCTGTCTTGGTTTTGTCCAACTTGTCTTGCAGCGGGACACAAGTGTTAGGAAAGGCAGGGACTCATACACGCGTTATGCTCAGGGATCCTGTGTCGAAGATTGACTTTGAGAGTGTCTTTTGGAGTAGCAGAGGCAGGGTGCCTGCAAAAGGACTTGTGTTGGATGTGGCATTTACTCCCGAAATAAATGTGTACAACGGGTATAAGCGCTTGCAGTTAGTGTTGACTGACTGGAGGCAGTCCAGTCCAGAGGATATCTTGTTAAGCAAGGGTGTGGACCACGGACATACTGACCAAATTGCAAACTCATGTCAAGAGGTGCGATCGAGCTGCGCCTCTACGCCACCTGCTCAACAACTCAGTGCTCAAGAGGTGGGCAGTTCATTGACCATACCAGAGACACGGGCTCACGTCCTGCGGGCTGTCAGTCAGAAGTGGAAGGATTTGAGAGGGCATGATGAGCCCGAGGCTGTGTTGATGTCTGCAGTCCGTAATTTAGGAAGTCGACTAGCTGTTTTTGCTGAATCTGTCAAAGGATTTGCTGGTGTGCCTCTTATGGACCGCACCAGCTTGGGTCATGAGGGACATCTGCTTGTGTGGCAGTTTCCACCTAGCCTGGAAGTGTTTCGTGCTCTTGTTGCCCGACCAACGGTGGAAAGCATTTATTTGGTCGGTGGGGCTGGCAGTGAGGCAGTGGACAGCCTGCTTTTCTTAAGACGGCTTTTGGGGCTTGCCCGCTTTGCTGTCAATCAAAGGGAAGGAAAAGCTGAGTCGGACAAAGTTGCTTCTGCTTTGGGTGCTACGAAAGTTGCAGTGGCACTGGGGTTGACAATTTTACGTAAGCTCAACGCAATTGATTGGTTTGCTGAAGATGGGGTCCTGTATCTTGATATTTTGGACCAACCCATCAGTCAGGCTCAGGACCTTCCTGAGACTAGACAATTGAGTAGCTGCCTCAATGAAAGCTATCAGTTTAGGCTGTGGTGTAGTAAGAGCAGTCTTAGGGAGATACAATTGGCGCTTGCGCC
>JACQVM010000435.1 GCA_016209785.1 Candidatus Melainabacteria bacterium
GTTACAGTCATTGGCGTGGACAGTCTGGATGACATAAGAACGTCACTGCTTATGGCACTGTCTCAAGACAATCCTGAGATGCCCACACCTGACGTGGTGACAGAGCCTGGATCTGTGGTCCTGGAGGCAGTGGGAATACGTCGCTGGGAGGCATTTGAGAGGGGGGCAGTACTTTATACTTTGCATCGCAAAGCATCTGGTATCACCATGTATGTTACAGGGCGTGGTGCTGATGGAATGTGGACTGAGCGCAAAGACAAGGAGAAGTTGTTTGATGCCAGGGTGCCGCTGGAGCAAGTCGTGGAACTTATCCTTGAGGATGTTTTACAACAACCGGAGGTCCAGACCAAGGAGCCATCTTTGCCAATGCTCTTGCCCCCACCAGAGCTGTAGTGTTCTTGTCTTGACTGGTGTTACTTACTGGGGCGGAATGGTCCCGCGGACTTGGGGAAACGATCCAGGAATTTGCCCATCGGTGCGTTGAGCAATGCGCAATTGATTGACCATGTGTTGCCGAATTTCCTGGGCAAACATAAACTGCGCAATTTCTGCCTCGTTTAGTCCCCTATATGGGTTTGTAAGATCGCTGATTTCACTTGCGATAGACTGGCGGGCAGCCTCAGTGCCTGTGAAGTCTTGCAAGCTGTCCTGCAAGGATTTAAGTCGGGCCGCTTCTTCTGCTGTCAGTGGCTTAGGATATTTAAGAGGGGCATCGTAGAAGGCAATCTTGCCTTGATCAGGACCATCACTAATTCTTGGGACGCGATCTCCTTGCGCAGCAAGCCAGCTATCCATCTGAGCTCGAATGCCGGTGGTGCTGTCGTTGACAATGGCATTTCTATCTGCCAGTGCTCGGGTGGCTAGCTGCCTGCCTTCGTCAGACAAGGCCTCGTAGGCATCCTTGAAGCTTGTGTCGACAGACTTTATGGACTCCCATACAGTAGCATCGCGAAAAATAGTCTTGGGTCCTCGAATTGCTACTATTTTGCTTGGGTCATCAGCGTAGTTATTTATGGCATCGCCATCAATCAATGATCTGGCTATTTTATTTCGAGCAATGGCTCGAGCCTGCTCTGCGGGTGTCAAGATTGCAAAGTCTGGATCGGCTGAGGGGTCGGCAGGGACATACCAGTGTTCTATACCAGCCAGGGCCAATAGCTCTTTTTCTTCCGCAGTAAAGGCGACCTCCCACTGTCCGTCAGCGCCCTTTACTAGTGGTGCTTGATTTACCTTGGCTATCTTAGCTATTCTTGGGATATTGTCAGGACCATTGGCAACCATCGAGTCAAGCACGAATTTCATTTGAGCGTACTTTTCAGGCGTAAGTGCTCCTTGAGCCTTGAGACGCTCCAGTGCACCAGCGATGGTGCCCCGATAAATCATGCCCATAAACTCCGGAGGGGCAATTTGGTGCTCAAGTATGGTTGCCACCACATCCACAATCTGCTGGGGAGGAAAACCTGCTCTAGTCATAACTTCGTGTGCAGCCAGAGCGCCATCAAGATGGTGAGTGGTAAAATTTGCTCTGGTGATGGCGGTCTCTGTGTACTTGGCTGAGTCAGAGAACATCGAGGCAATAAGTGCTGTTTCAATCTCTTGCCCTGAAAGCCCATTGGCTTTGCCAGCCTCTAAAACTCTGCCAAACTCTCCTTGGGTGTGAATCCAGTTAACTGCTTGATCGGGCAAAATCTCATCTTCGATGGTCCTCAGGCTGGCATAGTGCTCACGTACTTCTGACAACATATCAAGCACATGTTCCTTTTGGGTGTCGGTCAGAGCTGTCTCTGTCAGAAAGCGATCGTAAACACTTTCTGGACTGCCGTCAGCACCAGCTCTATTGCCAGAAGCTCTAACTGACTGGAGATCGGCAATTGTGTGCTGTCGGGCAAACAACTTTTCGTCTGGAGTAAGCTCAGCAAACTCAGTACGGATGCGTGGTCTAAAACCAGCATCTACTGGTCGTCCATCAACATCCCGTCCTTCAACTCTTGCAGAGGGAACTTCAGTTGGAGGAAGCTCTCTCACTGTTCCCAGATTAGCATGTCCAAGTATCTCTTCTTCCTTTCCGTTTGCTGCAAACAACCTTAGTTCAGGACCATCAGTGGCTCCAAGGTGAACCACATCCTTAGGACCAAGAACATGAGTTGTCTCTGAGGGGATTCTGTTTCCATTAATCCACGTACCATTGGCTGAGATGTCCTTGATGAAAAGCCGGCCATCAGGTGTGCGTGACAAGACAGCATGATTTTGTGATACGTGATTGGCCTTGGGATGCCTTGGTTCTACCGTGCCTTTATGTCCTCTGCCTATGAGAGTTCCACCCTCTGAAGCATCCCTGACTTCTAACACTTTACCCCGGACACTAATCTCTGATGGCAGGTGAGCGACCTGCTGAGCCTGTGATAACTCTGGTGCTATCCTGGCTGTCTGAATGTCTGAACCACGGACAATATGCGGGAGCTCACTATATTGCTTACCACTTACTTGTGCTCGTGGATCGTATACAAGTGGCTCCGGCTCACCAGGTACCGTGATCTCAGTTAAGGCGTGGTTGATCACATCAGGAAAGTTAGGGTCAGCAGCGACCTGAACCAGAGTAACCTTCAATCCTAGCTCATCTCCTAGCACCTTTAGGAGGACGGCTTGTTGATTGCATACGCCTTTCCCTTGCCTTATATGTTCGCCAAGATATACTCGCTCACCGGCGTGTTCAGCTCGGAAGACTGCGTACCACTGATCGAGCGCCTTTTCGGACATGCCGTTGGGCTTAAGGAGGCTATGCACATATTGATTTAGAGCTTCGGCCATTTCGCTGGGGGGTAGATCGCCAAATCTTTTACGTGCTTCTTCAATGACTGCTCTTAGTACAGGATCGTTTTGGCGATCTACAATTGTGGCATTGCGAACAAGATGATCAAGGTTGCCATCGGAGCTAGATGTGCGTGATCTTGCGCCAGTATGCCAACCATCCTCTAGTCGCTCAGAAATCTCATGATTTGTGGCATAGTCATTTGATTGTTTAAGCGCCTTGGCTGCTTGGACTGACTCTCTTGCCACACTTTCCACGGGAGCTTTGGCAACATCATTGGGTAACACAAAAAGTGGTTCCCCTTCCAGTGTTTGTCCTGGGCTTCTGCCCAACATAACCCCGTCTGTGGCATGTAAGTAAGCTTTCTCTCCTGGATTTAGTTGCTTTCCATTGATGTAGGTGCCTTGCTGAAATGGTGAGACGGTGCTTTCTACAATGTAGATCCCTTGCTCGTCCAGTCCCAGTCTTGCATATTCACCTACGGCTTCTGCAGCGTCTCCGGTGACCAGAGGGATTTCAGTTGCAGCATCCAGGTCAATTTGACGATTACCGAAGTAAACATGGTGGGTGGCAATGAGATCAACGGTCCCATCTTCATGCTCTAGGGGAAAGGGTGCCGTTGAATCCTCAACATGAGGGTTATCCGGAGTATTGGCTGCTGCATCTTTTGCATGTGCGCTGTTGGACACAGTTGGCGAGTCAGTTGTTCGAGCGTCAGCCGGAGCATCATGAGCTGGGTGAGAA
>JACQVM010000428.1 GCA_016209785.1 Candidatus Melainabacteria bacterium
AAAGGTGTTGGCTGTGCTTATTTGGGATCGTGACCTAGAGAGCTTTAGCGACAAAGCTTTCTTTGGTACCCACAAACAGGACTTTGTTCAGTGTGTGGAAGCCTTTGTGGACAATTACCAAGATTCAGATGTTGTCATTGACGTGCTTGATGTAGCAATACTAGATGTTGACTTGCCTGCCGAACTTAAACCGGTTGTAAGTTATCGGATGAGCCAAGCCCACCAGTTGGTTGGTTGGTTGCTTGCTGCAGGTGTCCAGGATCTCGACAAGGCTCAGTTGGAGATGCAGCTTGGACAGTATCCACTTGCCCAGGCGCTCTCCAATGCCTGGGAAGTGCGAGAATTGAAAAGAGAAAACGAGCGGCTGCGCAGTCAGTATGAGCAACTGGAGGACAGTGTGATGTCTCTGGAGGAGCAGACGCGCAAGCTCATCCATGACGTAATGGCTAAGGAAGCCCTGCATACGAGGAAAGTGGAACGCGATCGACTGGTGTATGCAATCAGCAATGCAGTCCGCAGCTCGCTGAGAATTCAAGAAGTGTTAGAAACTTCAGTTAACCAGATTGGGCAAACGTACAGGGTAAGCCATTGCTTGCTTTTGCGTCCAGGCAGCATTACCGGTGAAATTGCAGTGTATGAATATCATCATCCTCTGGAAAAGCCTGTAAAGGAGTTATTTCAAACTGACACAGGTGTCCAATTTATGAATGCAGCCCTAACTAGACAGGCCCCCCAGGATCTTTGTGAACCAGACTCTGACACGCAAAACTTTTATAATCGGGAGTTTTTGCGTGAGCTAGGTCTGCGTTCAGGGCTGTTGGTGCCGCTTGTCTTGCGTGAATGTGTGCTAGGGGTAATTTTTCTTCAGGAATGTAGGGAGTCCAGGCAATGGAGTATTGATGATACAGCTTTATTGGGATCACTTGCAGACCAGTTATCTGTAGCTATTGAAAATGCAGACTTACACGAGGAGAAAGCATGCCAAGCACGCACTGATGGGCTTACTGGTGTTGCCAATCGTAGACATTTTACTGAGGTGTTTCACCTGGAATTTGAGCGTGCACGTCGTTATGAGCAACCTCTTTCTTTGATAGTAGCTGACCTGGATTACTTGAAAAAGGTAAATGATACTTTTGGGCACCAGGCTGGTGATGAAGCAATTAAGTCTATTGCGCGCGTTATGCGGCAGTCTTCAAGGGCTATTGATCTTGCAGCTCGTTATGGTGGTGAAGAATTCTGCTTGCTGCTGCCCAACACAGACCTTGAGATGGCTAAGCAAATTGCAGAGCGGTTGAGGCGATTAATTTGTAGTGAAAAGGTCGCTGGCCCTGGGTCTGTGTCAGCTAGTATCGGCATAGCTAGTTATCCAAATCATGGTAGCTCTCCGGATGCTATCTTTCAGCAAGCAGACGTCGCACTGTATGAAGCAAAGCAGTCTGGGAGAAATCGTGTATGTGTAGCCCGTAGAGCTCAGGATACCTGAAGTACCAAGCACTTTAGGACTTTTCCTTAAATGTATGTTTCTCAGAGATAGTTAAATGTCCCCCAGCCCGCATGCCCCAGTAGATTGTGTCACGCAAGAGCTCGTCTGTATGGCGAAGGCGCTCGTTTACTTCCCAAAGAACGCCCATTAAGAACTGGGCTGCTCCTAAGGGATCTTTGTTGAGATAAGCTTCAAAGCTATCTCGGCTTAAACAAAGTAAAACCGTGGCTTCTTGTGTCTTTGCTGTGGCCGAGCGGGCTGAATGTTCGATTAGTGACATTTCACCAAAACATTGACCTGGCCCAAAGGCTGCTAGTGGGGTCTGAATATCTCCTTCTATAGTCTTGGTGATAGCAACGAGACCTGTTTCTATGAAGTACATTTGGTCACCAGGATCATTTTCCCGAAAGACTATTGATCCTTCTGGGTAATCCTTACGCTCTAGCAAAGCTTCTAGGTTGGCCAGTGCGCTATGAGACAAAGTCTTTAAGAGCTTTGAGTTGGAAGTTAAATCCTTGTCAATAGTCATGCCTCAGTCCTCTCAGTGACCTTAAGATTTTACGCAATGCTAGGCTTTTTTGTAGGATTTGTTTTAACCTCTGGCAAGATTGACGTTTGCTTAATCTCTGTGAACTGGTAAGCTCACAGGTAAGTGGAAGTTGTAACTGATTAAGCCAAGGAGAATTCCTCATGGGGATATTCGATGATATTGTGCAAGGAGTAGGTCGAGAGATTTCGAGGGTACAGGCCCGATCTCAAGAAATGCTCCAAACTTACTCCTTAAATAGCCAGATTAGGACCCTTGAAGGCAAGATAACAGCTACTTTTATTGAGATTGGGAGGTTGGTGTACGACCGGTACGAACGCAAGCAGGAAGTGTCAGAGGATATGTTGAAAGACAAGACACAGGAAATTGTTAAGTATGAGCAAGAGATGGTTGTCTTGAAAGCTGAGATGGAGGCGTTGCGTGTGCAGTCTGACCCTAATGCTCCTGCCTCTCAAAAAGCTGAGGTCAAGGCAGGTTGTGCACCGACTCCTGGATTTTGTTGTCCACATTGCAACTCACCAGCCAACAAAGAAAAGTCATTTTGCCCCTCTTGTGGTGGCGACCTACATACAGCTCATGTCTCAGGCAAATCTACTGGCAATGGTAGCTCTGAAGATGTGTGACAAATGTAGTTGGCTCTAAACCCTGGCGTTTTTGCCACAGTCCGGGCAGAAGAAAAAAGAAGGGCTAATTTTACTATTACAGTGAGGACAATTTCTCAGCTCAACACTGGTTTCCTTGGTTGGATACCTGCCAGCCATAATTTCTTTATACTGGCGACTTTCTGACCAGTTTTTGATTTCCCGAGCCCGAAATACTGGGATGGGATGGTCAAGCCAAAGTTCTTGCAAGAATTTGTAGACTTTGTTCAATGTGCTGTGATCAAGGTCCTCATAAGTTTCTGCTTGACGTAAGAATTCTTCAGCGTTGATTTGAGCAAAGACTGCTTTAGAGCCAGCAGACAGTTTCATGTGTGTACTAAGGCAAACTGCTGCATCTTGAACTACAAGAAGCTCTGCCCGATCTGCACTCAATTCAGATTTTCTTGACCACTCGAAAAGTGCTACCGCTAGGCCCATTGTTGCTAGACCGCCCAACCCTAGAACACGGCTGGCTATGTGTGCAAGGAAGTAAGCAATGCTGCGATAAAGAACATGTCCACACTTAACGTGACCTAGCTCATGTCCCAGAACAGCCATGAGTTCTTCCTCATCCAATAGATCAACCAGTCCAGATTGCAAAACGATGAAGGGTCGTTCTACACCAAAAGTAAAAGCATTAACATATGGATTAGTGGCCAAGAAAAGATCAGGCTCTTGCAGATCAAGAATGTCGGCAGCTTCTTTGAAGAGTCCATGGATCTTATGGCACTGTTTAGGGGTGACATGAATTGCTTGTCCCATAAGCTGAATGCGGAAGACTCGTTCCATCCCTAGTTCAAGAAACTTCTTAAATACCTTATCCAGAATTGGGATTCTTTTGACTGCTTCCAACGCAGCAGTGTCTGCAGGGTGTTCAAAAGCACTTGAGGTAATGCGGGGGAATCTCTTGC
>JACQVM010000429.1 GCA_016209785.1 Candidatus Melainabacteria bacterium
ATCAGTTAGGTCTTGTGAGCCAAGAATGTAAGGAGCACATTTATTGTGTCAATGGTAGCTCAAGCTCATTTAAATTTGGTGATGTGACTGTCTATCTCCACAAGGCATGTGCAAGAAAAATGCAGCTAGGCACTGATAAGTCAGGACAAGTCCTTCAAGCACTCTGGCATTTAGGCAAGCAAAAACTAGATGAACTAAGAAGCATACCACTTTCGCCAATATGGTTTAAGCGTACAGAAAAGGAGCATATTCGGTTATCTCTCCATTTGGTACCAGCATGGCTTGCTTCTGTTTTCTTGCATTGGCGCCTTCCCAAGGCTGCTTTGCGCAATTCACCATAACGGCTCCAAAACCACTAACAACCAAGTGCTGGGTTCTAGAATCATCCTGCCCCAAGGAGACCCCAGCATGAATGCCGGGGTCTGACTATTCAGTGTGGAATAGTTATGTTCCCCTGGGTTGGCCTGTTCCTGTGGGGTTGGTCTGCTGAATTTCCACCCGGCCCCGTTCGGCTCGCTCCATGTCGCGGGATTGTCTTTCGCGCTGCTGTGTCTCCCATTGCTGCCGTGCCTGCCATTCCTGCTCCTGCTGCCGTCTTTGCGCCTCTTGCTGTTGGTGCTGCCACGGCATCTTTTCTGGAGGCTGCTGGCGTGGTGCCTCAGTACGTGTAGTTGGCTGCTCTTGCGTCCGGGTGGACTTATTACCACTCTTGTCTGCACCCTCAATCCTTAGATTAGGAAGATGGCTGGCGGCAGTTGACGGAGAGGACTCGGTTGTTTGCTGGGGTCGCTGTCCAGACTGGTCCCTTTCCCTCATTCTTGTGACCTGCTCGCTAAGAGTGCTGCGTTCCACATTGTTTGATCTAGGTGCTTCTTCAAATTCAAAACTCATATGTTTCCCCCTTAGTAATAATGGTAAGTTGGCTGGCTCTAGTAACTTATGAGCCGATATTGGCTATACAATGTTGAGGGTTGAAAGTGTCCTCTCGTCTAGCCATGCAATGATTGTAGGGACAGTCTGGAGAGTTGCCCATGTGTAATTGCACAGTACTGAAGCAAAAGCCTGTATGACCACCAAAAGGCCTGAAATTCTATCGCGGTCCACAATATGGCAAAAGGGTACTCAGGCAATTGAGACAGTTGAATTTTGTTCTGTAGCAGGCATTATTGATCAATGTGCCATCGTTCGAGCCATTCCTGGTGTAGTTATATTTGCAGTTAATGATAATGATGAAGTAGTCTTGCTGGAAAGTTATCGCCTGGCGGTAGAGACAACCCTAATTGAGTTGCCTGCAGGGAAGATTGACCGTATTGACGCGCCGCTTCAAGAGGCTCAGCGGGAGCTCAAGGAAGAAACTGGTTTGACTGCTACGGAATGGATAGAACTAGGCACCACGTGGGGTGCCCAAGGATCTTCAGACTGGATTTGTCACTACTTCTTGGCTCGCAAGCTTGAGTCAATTGGACAACCTTGCGCAACTGAGGAAAATCACACAATATTTTGGCTATCTGTATCCGAGTGTTGGGATTGGGTTAGGCAAGGGCGCATCTGCAACAATTTTTCTATTGTTGGCATTACTAAGGCGCTGCTTTACTTGAATCGGTTGCACCTGACTGCTTGAGCTATTCACTGTTGTCTTTGCCGGCTTTTGACTTTGCTGTCAGTAGAATGTTCTCCGCTGACAGAGGGTAACAGTACAAGGTGTTGCCCTGGTGGTGAGAGCAGTGAGTAAGGTGAGAGTGCATTAAATAAGGATAGTGTTGCAGGCAATGGCAGTGCTGGTACAAATGCACGACGAGCTGGTGACAAGAGGGACCCGCAGGCACTACGTGTAAGTCTTATCTTTTCCAGAGCCATAACAGCTCTTGTGTGAAAACTGCTCATGTCAGAAATTGGTGTCCAGCTTCTGTCAGCGCCTTGAGTCTCAATTTGGAAGTGCTTTGTCCAGTGCTCAATGTAATCAGGTGATGTATAAGTGCTAACCCTTAGTGGTCTCATCTGAAAGCCTGCCGGCGCTGTACGCTGGGCTAAAGCTATAAAGCCTTCCGGTGTTAGATTAGCAAACCTTTCCATGAGAACGCCTTGGTATTCATGCAGCTCATCAAGTGGCCAGCCAAATCTTTTCATTCTCATGCCATACATTGATGACACCAAAAACTCGCCCAGAGACTTAGCTGATGCTTCAATGGAGCCGTGTGGGCTGTCTGTTGTTGAGGGTAATCTTTGCATCTCTGGTACTGGTTTTGTATGATCCAACCCAAGTTCATGAGATGCTTTGCTTAGATCAGCCATAAAGCTATCAAAGTATGCACGACCTTCAGGTGTGATGAAGACAATCCTAAACGGACCTTGATAATTTCCGTACCGCGGAACAATAAAGTCTTGTAGTAGTACTCTACCACCTGGTCTTAGCATTTCTCCGTAGCGAGCAAACATAAGCTCAAGGTGCCGCATGCTGTAATGCCCATGACCTATATCAGGGTATGAGTACACTTCATGAGTGTGGCTGTTGCCAGTGACAACATCAATGCTTTCAGGCGGAAAGTCTGGCATCATGGCGTCCCCGTGCTGAATACGGTAGTCGATGTTTGTTTGTTGTCTTGCAGTACTTAGTTCTGAAACCATTTGCCCGGACAAATCTAGGGCCACAACCTCTGCACCAGGTCGTCTTACCTTAAGTGCTCTGCTAAATTGCCCTCCACCAGCTCCCATATCTACAACCACACGAGCACCTTCGGGAATGAGATCTATGACACGATCAAGCTTTTCGTTTTTGCCAGCTGTTGTCTCAGCACTTGTACCCGTATCTTGGTTGGTTGCTTTGTCTGTACCTTTTTCAGCAGGACCCATATCACCAAGATAAGCTTTTCGTGCTTGCTCGTCTTGGCTTTTGACATCAAATTCTCGCAAGGCAAGCAAATGTTCTTTGTCCTTGAGATTTGTCTTTAATCGACCAGTAATTAAACGAAAAAGTGGGAGTCTTCCTAAAGCTTTTGCCCAGGGCCCAAATTTAGCTTGATATTCAGAGGATAGTTTTTGATGAATGCCTGGGCCTTCAGCAATATCTGCCCAGTGTTCTGCTAGCGCTTCAACAATGTATCTAGAACTTTGTTCGCCCTGGCTTAATCTAATTTCTTTGGTGAAGTTAAGTTCCCGAGCCATGCTTCCTTTTTGGCGGGAGGTCATTAGCCCAACGTATGCTGATTCTCTTAATACATGTCTTAACGTCAGCGGGTTACGTACTGATGCTTCAATGTCTGACAGACCCTTAACCAGCATTTGTGCACGTTCAATAGGATCAGCAGCTTTGAAAGCTGCTTCAGGGATCTGGATTAGATACTGGCCGGAGATGAGAGGCTCAGTGATGGCCACCTGCCATGGTGTTGTTTTTGCTGGTCCAACAGGTGCTTTGTCAGTTGGCACTTTGCTAATGCGTACCTCACCAAGGTTAGCTACAAGTGCTTTTGCTGTTGGTGATTTGGTAACAATTGCTTGAAGGGCACTGTCACCAGCAACAACATCAGCTACTGTAGAGCGTCTCCGGGCTACATCTGCCAAATAACGGCTGCCACGCAAGGCGCCACCTACCCACATAAAGCCATAGGCAGACTGTGTTAGCTGTGTTAAGTCTGCTGGACCTTTGCCAGACAGTAGTGACCTAGCCTCAGCGTCTACTATTCCTGCAAAGCCACCGGCTATTAAGTGTCGACGGAGATCCCTTGAGGTTGAGCTTATAAGCCAAGGTTGCTCAGCGGCATGCTTGGCTGTGCTAAGCCCTTTGAGTCCCATTGTGGTTGCTTGCAACGTGCCAAAGGTTAAGGCTCCAGCGGTTGCATTGTGGAGCCTGGCAGTTATGAAGTCACCTTCTTCTGTTTGAACCGGACGCAAAAGTCCTTCAAAAGTTGCGCCAGTTGTCCCAGCTTCTAGAACCGGAAGAGCAGATTTAGCTAAGGGAGTTTCCAGCCACTTTCCTAGCCCAACAAGGCGACCAAGTCGACCGGTTAGACCTCCTACGCTACGAATTCCTTTGTTTACAATCCCAAAAGGCAGGATAAGACCTACCGCACCACCAATTTGCTGTGCGTGCCAGTTGGCAGAGCCAAATTGAGCCTGCCGTGGTGCTTCAACCAATTGAACATGAGGAAGTACCTCCTTGCCCTTAACATAGTTCACTAGTTGGCTTATACCGTCTAATGGAGTTTGAATAGCTGAGTGTCCGATAGAGCGTGCAAAATCTAAGGCAACTGCCTTTGCCTCTTGAAGTAAGGAAGGCTTTTCCTGTGGCAGGAGTGCTTGTGCCAACTCAGCTTTGTCCATAAATCCCGACTTACACGTATGGCTGCTCATTGAGCAAAACCACCTACCCTTACAGGGGTTTACACATGATCTAACTTAGATTAGGCCGCTTGCAATGGGGATCTTCCCATGAGCCAGCTTAAATTGTTGTCTACACTACTTTGTGGCTAGCTGTGTTATTCTTCAGGATGGTTAAGTCGTTTGCGATATACATCAAACATATTGGTTGCTGACGGAGTGCTTGGACAGCCATGAAACAATATCTTGATCTTTTAAGACACATTCTTGCCCAGGGCGAACGAAAGGAAGATCGTACGGGTACTGGCACCATTTCTGTATTTGGTCTACAGTCCAAGTATGATTTAAGAGAAGGGTTTCCACTGCTGACTACCAAGAAAG
The DNA here is from genome assembly GCA_016209785.1 of Candidatus Melainabacteria bacterium. GTDB lineage: Bacteria > Cyanobacteriota > Vampirovibrionia > Obscuribacterales > Obscuribacteraceae > JACQVM01. Next base: position 4,696 of record JACQVM010000429.1, read on the forward strand.
TTTTGTTTGATAGCGTTGTGCGTGAGTTGATATGGTTTCTCAGTGGCTCTACCAACATCAACGACAACCTCACTCAGCATACGCCTATTTGGGATGCCTGGGCGGATGAAAATGGTAATCTTGGACCAATTTATGGTTATCAGTGGAGAAAGTGGCCAAGGTACATTTGTAACGAGGCTACCGGTAAATGCAGCGTAGAACACATTGATCAAATTCAGCAGGCCATTGACACAATTAAGTGTGATCCAGATTCACGCCGGATCATAGTTAGTGCCTGGAATGTGGCTGATATTGATCAGATGAGGTTGCCGCCATGTCATTTGTTGTTTCAATTTTATGCTATAAATGGGCGCCTTGATTGCCAGGTGTATCAACGGTCAGCAGATGTAGCTTTGGGAGTGCCCTTTAACATAGCAAGCTATGCGCTTCTTACTATGATGATTGCCCAGGAATGCCAGTTAGACCCAGGCATATTGACCCATACTTTAGGTGATGCTCACATTTATTTAAATCACATTGAGGGACTAATGACTCAGTTGGCAAGAACTCCCGGTGCTCCTCCAACCGTTGCAATTGCTCACAAGCCAATTTTTGACCTTAAATTTGAGGACTTTACGCTTAAAAATTATCACCCCCAGGGTTTCATTAAGTTTCCTGTGGCAGTTTAATCTCGTGGTTTGTGACTTTGACGTAGTGGTGGCCACTGACCTTAATGGTGGCATTGGGAAAGGTGGGAGCTTGCCCTGGAAGCTCTCGGCAGACATGCGTTATTTTAAGGAGCTGACAACTACAGTTAGTTCGACTAACAAAACAAACGCTGTAATTATGGGCAGAAAAACTTGGGAGTCAATTCCAGCTAATCGTAAGCCACTGGCTCAACGTATAAATGTTGTGTTAACCAGAGCAGTCAATTATCCGCTACCAGATACGGTGCTAAAGGCAAGCTCGCTTGCTGAAGCACTTGCCTCGCTGGAAAAAATGTCTATCGAACGGTGTTTTGTCATTGGCGGTGGCGAAATATATAAAGAGGCACTAAGTCACCCAGGGTGCAGAGGACTCTATGTGACCGAGGTGCGGGACATATTTGACTGTGATACTTTTTTCCCGAAATACAAACAGCACTGGACTGAGATTTCTTCTTCTGATGTGGCTTGCGAAGGTCAGCTTGAGTATTGTTTCAAGGTATTTAAAAGAAAACAGTAACTCTGTTTACCTTTTTCTGCGGGCAAGCGTTTTATACAATAAGTCTAAATCAATTGAGATATCAGATGCTGTGCCCCATTGATTGCTGATACTAACTATCCATTGACCAGTAGCCTGGTCTTGATAGCAATCAGTAATGTTCACCATATGTGGTGGCAATATCTTGACCGCAGGAGATATATTGGGTTGAAGTTGATCGGGAACTTGTAAGGGTTTGCCTTTAGACGAGCGTTCAGTGGTTTGATACAGTCCATCCATTTGCGGTTCTGGCTCGTCGGCTAGTCCGTAAGCCTGTCCGTTGGTGGTGTAGTGGTCTGTTGTTGTAGTGGTATCGTAGGCCTTACTCCATGGTGGTTGATAAGGATCAACCAGAACCAGCAAGGGCATGTTGCTTTTCTGTTGCTGCTGAATTGTTCTTAAGAGCTCTCCAGAAGACGCCACGCTTGCTTCAGTGTAAGCATTCTCTTGCTTGGGAGATAACTGTGTCATGCCTTTATCGACAACCAAGAAAGGAACAGATCCTTCCTGTGAAAACTCCCTATATAGCTTGGTCATCTCAGTGTGTGGAATGTTGGGACCATCATCTATGGTTTGACCAGTACCATCAATTAAACGTTCTCCTGAGTCATCTTTTGTGACATTGTGCAGTTGTTGGTATGTAATAGGTGCTTGATATTGCCGACCCTCTTTATTGTAGTCATCGTGTCCTGCCCAATGGGCATTTACCAAAGCAAGTTGAAGTATCTGATTGGCATAACTACGCTTGCCGTCTGGCAGCGGCTGCTCGGACGCTTCTGAATCAGGTCTGAGACTGTCTTTGGTAATTGTTACTGTCATTCCGCTCAATGTCTTGAACTCTCCATCCTTGCTGGTGGCAATGTCTGCAATGACTCGAGCAGCAGATGCAGGGTTGCGGGCATACAGTCTGACAGACAGCGCACTAGGGCCACAGGTGTTGTGCTGCCCTTGATTCAGATCAAATGGCTGAGCTGCTTGATGTATTATTTGTGCAGCAAGCAGTACTCTCAAGTTCTCATCGATAATGGTGTCGTCTTTAGAGGTCAATAAGCGAGCTACCTGCCTGTATGTACGAGTTACCTCTTCTGGTGCTAAGTGATCTTCTTTAGCACGTGATTCAAACTTGGCTAAATCAGTCTGTAGTTGTCGTAGGGTTTGTGGGTTGCTTATCTTCTCAGTTAGTAGTTTTTCTACTTGGTTATGGTCTACCCTACAGATCTGTCCGTAAATATCTTTAGTCCAATTAAAATCGAAGAAACTTTCCCCTAACAAGTTTCTTGATTCAGTAATTGCCTGTTGTGTAAGCGATAGTGGTATGGGCATAAGAATATCGGTAGCAATTTGAGCCCATGCGAGGCTGTCAGTCACTAGCTGATTGTGCTTCTCAGTAGCTTCAGGTCTTGGTTTGCTGCCGCCCATTGCTGTTGGCTCGTCAGGGACATCTACATGTATATATCCCTTGCCATAATCTTTTTGACAGGATTGATACAACAGCACTGTCCAAGC
>JACQVM010000430.1 GCA_016209785.1 Candidatus Melainabacteria bacterium
GCTCGTAGAGGTATATAGACTGAGTGCAACGGCAACTCAAGAGAGTCCGGATAGTGTAGCATAAACTAAAGGAGAGACTCAGATTAGTAGCCAGCCACCACCACATATCAATTGATTCTCGGAGCTCTCCTACACTTAGATACACTGCCACCGCCGTAAAGTTTCCCTGTTGCTACGTTCAATCTTGCTTTCCCAAAAGCAACTATCCAGCAAAGCAAATGCCTTATCACTATATCTTTTGAAGCTCAACAAAAACGCAAGAACTAATGCTTGCAACAAGCACCTTGCCTATCGTAAACACGCACAGGCAGCATCTTACTCTTTAACAGTACAACCATCTGTCCTTGTCTTGGTCAACTGCCCGGTGCTTGCATCGTAAAATACAAACGTCCCATCTTTTTCCAGCCAAACACGGTCTTTGCCCAATGTTTCTCGTGTCCTGGCACCATGCTCATCATAAAGATTCCAGGTGTCACCATCTAATTTCCAGGAAAAAAGTCCGTCCTTGGATCTATACTCGACAAGCTTACCATCAACATATTTAAACTCTTTGATTTCCCCTTTAGGATAAGCAATTTGAGTTATGCTTCCATTTTTATCCTTCGTTAAAACAGCACCTGAAGGCGTGCTTATATTACGATCACCATCATTGAAAAGAAAGATAAAATTACCATCACTGTCGACATCAATTTTGTCCTTTCCCAGAGTTACATCTTGTTTCCGTCCATAGTGATCGTAAAGAACCCAGCTTGAGCCTTTCTTTGTGAAGCAAGATCCGTCCTTGTATTCAATTTTGTTCAGCAAACCATCAGGTCCATATTCAAAGCTCTTGCTGTCCCCATTTGGATAGACAACTCGAGACACCTTACCAGAGAGATTCCGCTCTACATGTGCGTTGTTGGTAGTAACGGCAGAATCACATAGTGTCAGTTTGCCAAACTGGCTCAAGGTAGAATCTTTGGAACCATCCGCAGATAATGGCTTTGGCGTAGGTACATCACTACACAGCCCGGCAGGAAGCTCCATATCACTGAGATAGGTTGTGCCCAATAAGTCATCCTGCAAACCACTTACTTCCCGTGCCGACATGCCAACCTCCTTGTACCAAACGATATTCCTAAACAGCAGCAGATCGCCAACGACCTATCTGGTTCTTACTACCCGAAAGCACGGTTAAGGTTTCGAAAGTGCAGATGACTTCTGGCAATTGCGCACCAGTACTGGAAAGACTTGCTGTTGCTGCTGTTGGAAACTCACCAACCACAAGATCACATGCTTACAACCGTTGCTGGCTCAACTAACCTTGCTTGTCACGCCCCATGTTAAGATAAGCACGTCGGGGCGTAGCGCAGTTTGGTAGCGCGTCCGTTTCGGGTGCGGAAGGCCGGAGGTTCAAATCCTCTCGCCCCGATATATAGATTTCCACTCCAAGACACACAAGATGTTTGCCTACCTGAATGGCACCATTAGCTCTAAAGAAATAACAGGCGGCCCTTATGACAGGGTAATCCTGGATGTAGCTGGGGTTGGCTTTGAGCTGACTGTCTGCCGAAAAACCCTGGTGGCAATTGGTGAGATTGGCTCACAAGTTACTGTACACACAGCACTTTCCATCCGTGAAAATGACTGGACTGTCTTTGGCTTTGCTTCATCAGCCGAGCGAGAAATGTTTGGACTTGTCCAGTCAGTTAACGGTGTAGGACCCAAGCTAGCCTTGGCTCTTATGGGAACGTTAACCCCAGAACAGCTTGTGCAAGCCATAACTGCTGACGACCACAAGCTTATTAGCCAGGCACCGGGAGTAGGACCCAAGGTGGCTCAACGGCTTATTCTAGAGCTTAAGACAAAAATAGAAGATCACCAAACTCGACGTGGCATTTCATCAAGCAAGAAAGAACCAGCCCGCAAAACCTCCTTCCACGAGGTACGCTCAGTCCTTGAAGGACTGGGATACACACCCACTGAAATTCACATGGCTCTTTCACAAGCTGAGACAGAACAAGTAGAAGACGACGTTGAAGCAATGGTCCGCTACAGTCTAAAGGTCCTTGGTGTCGCTAGCCGATAGACAAAACACAAAAGTCTTATGGATGTGAGAGTAAAGAATATACTGTTTGGCGGACTGACTGCTGTTCTAGTTGCAGCACTCACCATTGTACCTGTAATGCTTGTAGGCAAGGGTGGTACTTATTTATTCAGGCATTGGCAGGAAACAGGCTTTTATTTGGTGAGCATCATATGTAGTGGCATCACTGGCATGCTGGGTTGTAGTCTTGCCCGTGGAGAAAAAGAGTTGGTGCGTCAGCGCATGGTGGTGTGGGGCGGCTGCATTTTTTTCTTTCTTTATGTTGCCTGCGCTGCTCTATGCGAAAGATTAAGCATTGGAGCGATAAGTGCAGAACCCTGGCGAACAGTAGGTTTCACACTTATATGTCTGGGAGCAACTTTGAGAATTTGGTCCGTTGCTTGCCTTGGTCGACTCCATAGCGCACTTGTCGCGTTGCAATCAGGGCACACACTTGTCACATCTGGGCCTTATAGATTGTTGCGCCATCCAAGCTACCTCAGCGTACTCTTATTCCTAACTGGTTTGCCTTTAGTTTTTGGTACATGGTTTCCCCTTCTAGCCATGCCTGGCGCATGTGTTGCCTTAAAGTGGCGTATCACTGACGAGGAAGCATTCTTAGTTTCGCAGTTTGGTGAACAATACGAAAGTTATCAAAAAACAACCTGGCGCCTTATACCTTATCTTTACAGTCTGATGCTTGTTCTCTTGGTACTCAGTAAACTCCTGGCTGTTGCTCCCACGAGTGCTGCTGCATCACTAGCAACAGGTTTCAAGTCAATCTTGGCAGTTAGCCCGACAAAACTGCAAACCACTCAGGCTGACTGTCCAACGCCAGAACCTAGCAAAGCTAGTCAGCCCGATCCAGTGGTTATTAACAGAGCCTTGGAGACTTATGTCGAAAGGCTCAAGAGCAAGATAATGCAATCCTGGCACCCGCCAGGTCAAAGAAAGGTTGCCAACACCACAGTTTCTTTTTCCGTCAGTCGCATTGGCACCATCGGCGACATTCAAGTAACAGCAAGCTCAGGTGACAGCCAGGTGGATGATACTGCTGTCAAAACACTAGAGTCCTTGTCTCCAGTTGAGCCGTTGCCCCAAGGCTCCCCAGAAAAACTTGTAGTTGATTTTGCCTTTAGCTACTTTGCCATAGAAAAGGCATTAGGTGAACCAGAAACCCAGCTTGCAATGAAAGAACAACTTGCACAAGAAAATCCTGCCGACCCTAAAGCCGCCTATGAGTACGGCCGGGCATTACGTTTTGCCGGACATTTCCAGGAAGCAATTGACCAATTGAAACGCTCAATTGAGTTAGGCTATGTTGGAGCCGCTCCAAGAATTGAACTTGCTGCCTCCTACAACAAGCTAGGCAAGCCCCAAGAAGCTGAGAATACTCTTAGAGAAGTCATTAAAGCCAACCCTGGACTGTCTGCCCCAGTAAGACTCTTAGCAGACATTTGTTACGAACAAAAGCGCTGGTCCGAAGCTAAAAGTAACTACCAAGAGTTCTTACGTTTTGAACCAACCGGACCAGTCGCAGAGCTAGCCAGCATGAGAATTCAATTGTGCCAGAAACATATTGAAGGTTTAAGCGAGCCTGAAGATTAGCCCCCCATTCCAAACCATAAGCCAATCCTAATTTACATTTGGCTGCCCAGAGCGTGCAAATTTGTCAAGAATGTCTAAAATACGGCTTAAGCTAACCGCAGCGGCAACTGAGGCATGCTTCAGGAATGAGCTATACATTTGAGGGAGGACACAGCATGGTTGAACTAACAAACCTTGAAAGAAGCTGTTTGCAGTTGTGGTTTAGACAAGCAATCGCCAAGCTAGAGCAAGAAGAAGCAGTCTCAGAAATTCTTCGCCGACAAGCACAAGAAGCTCCCACAGGCTCTAGACACCGCAATCAGTCCAATAGACGCCCGAGGAGGCGAATTATTGACACTTTGCGATCACAGAGACTTTCCCGAGCCTAGACAACGCCTAACTAAAAAAGTTAAGAGCCTTTAAAAGTGTCCAAATACTTTAGGAACAACTTGAACTAATCTTGGACAAGTTACGTTTCCATAAGTATATTGACGATAAAATTTAGTCACGGCAACAGCTTAGGCTGTCAACCACCTGCACTACAACAATGTAGTTGCGGCGGGATGCTTTTCTAGTTTGTCCTAGCAGTTTAACAGAGCAATATTGATGAGTCCTCGACCGTACGTACCACTTCACTTGCACACTGAGTACAGCCTCCTTGACGGCGCCACTCGCATCACCGATCTTGTCAAGAAGGCCAAAGCCGAAAACATGCC
>JACQVM010000446.1 GCA_016209785.1 Candidatus Melainabacteria bacterium
CAGCCCTAAGCCATTTCCATGCCCATGCCCATTCTCGTGTCCCAGTTGCGTAACACCAAAAGCACCGTCCCGTGCGTAAGTTTCACTTGGAGTAGATCTTCCTCCGAACACAGATTGTGCAGCTACTGCCTCCACTGCCGCTGCCAATACATCCTGAAGCCTGCCTAACTGACAACTCTCAGCACCAACCTGCCCCTCCCCAGAAACTACACTTGTTTCTGCCAGGGCCTCATTACCTGCCAAAAGAGGTATGTCTTCAACTATTAAACTGATACGTTGGTCGAGACCATTTCCTCCGCTTGACCCTTGGCCATGACTGACTTCTGCTACATGCTGATTGTCAGTCCCAGCAAGTGCCTCCACTCCACCTATCCAACTTTGTACAAACACAATTGCAGTAAATACTGCTTGCCACCGCACGTTGAGCAACTTTTTCCTTCCCCAGTATCCACATGCCATAGACTTGCTGCCCATGACTGCACCTCCACGAGTACATCTATACTTTTATTCCCCTTGGCAAGACACACTTTAACAACGTAATAGGTAACCACTGATTACAATTGATTTATTCAAACCGTGCTGCAGCATGGCTAGCATCTACGTGATCCAGCTTAGCGAACGCGTTTCGAACGTCCCCCTTAATAGGTGAAGCCAAATTAATGGCGGTTAAAGTCTATCTCATAGTCTGATTGTGTCCCAATTCTTTCTTAGAGAGTGCCAGGGATAACCTACAATCGGGGTTAAACGCAAGTTAAGCAAAGGCGGTAGGTGGGTACATTAAGGGTGATCGTACGTGCTCAGCGCTGGGTGCAGAGGCTATCAGGCAGAATGACTAAGGGGCAATTTACTTTGCTGGTGATGAGTCTTTGGTCCAAATTGTTTGAAGATAGCCAACAGTACTCGCAAAGGACGTGTCCTTAGTATGGCTCAGCCAATTCACAGTGATTCAGACTTTGAGGCGTTTGACAAGAAATCCTCGGTAGCTAGTACTATCCTAGCCGGTACCCTCGATACTGCTGACATAAGGACAGCTCATACACAAGAACGTGAACGCATCAGCAACACTGTAGTGGGTTTAAACGAGCTTCAGTTGTTCGATTCTGAAAGTCCGCTTGATATTGACAATATTGTAGGGGCAACATTCGAACAGTCGTCCATAACTGGAGAGGTCCAGCAACAACCCCGGTTAACGGATCAACCTCAAAACCAACCAGCCGTTGATTCCCTCCGCGAGACAACCGACCGCTCCATAAATCCTAGGAAAGATGAAGTAACTACAGAGCGTACTCGCCTAATGCATGCTGTGGAAGCTCAAATAACCAACCCTCAAGAAAGGGAAAAGTTTAAACACAATATGGAGGAATTTGAGCAAAGAGCTAAAGGAAAAAAACTTAGCCCAGAAGAGGTAGCAAAAACATACTCAGAGATTAGCCGATTGCTTGAGCTAAAGGGTGACAAGCCGCTTAGTACCAATGAACGAGTCAAATTAGCAGCACTTATTGTCGATCATGCAGCACACCCAACAACCATAGACCAAGGAAATCATGGAACCTGCAACGTCACTGCCATAGAAGCGGCACTTTATGGAAAGGAGCCAGCAGTTGTGGCAAAAGTTCTTACTGATGTTGCAGCAACTGGAAAATACACTTCTCCGGATGGAACTTCAGTATGGTTAACCACACAAAGCTTACGCCCTGATGCTGAAGCTTCTAAAGCTGGACAACAGCCGGATGCACGTACGTATGATACGCAGCTCTTTAATCTTGTAGCAGTCAATTTACATTATGCAAAAACGCAGCCCAACCTGCACTTTGAGCAAAGTCCTGTGCCATTGAGTAAAGTCCCTGGTGACAATGGGGAAAGAATTTTTGATTACTCTACTACACCACCAAAACTCGTAAAAGATGCTCCTAACCTACCTAAGTCATTTGAGGGTATGTACAATGAAGATGTAGCCATGGTTTACACAACCCTTACTGGTCGAGAACAAAAAGACATAGTACTGGGGCATATCGACTATGGTGCAGACACTAACAAAGGTCTTACAGCCATAAAAGATGAGGCTGACTTGCTGCAAAGGCTCACTCAGCTAAAGCAAGACAATCAATACCCAATCATTGTGAAAGTAAATACCAACAACAATCCATTCTGGACAGACTCAGGGTCAGGTGCAGCAGGTGGCTCAGGTGGAGGGCACGTTGTCACAATCACTGACTTTCAACCTGGTCCGCCACCAAAGGTAGCTGTCGACAACCAGTGGGGACCTAGCGCAGATCATGTCTCTCCCAACAAATTAGTCAGTCTGCATGACATGCATTTAGCAATGCTACCACCTGACGAGGCAGCTAAACAGCTAACAGCCGATGGACTGTCAAGTCGTGAGCATGGTCAGCTTAATGCATACGCTGAGCTGGAATCAATTCGCCTTCAGAGCGTGGACGGCAACGTTGGTGATCCTGAACATACCGTCAAAATCATGACAGATGCTGAACAACATTGGGAAAAACAAAAGAAGGATGGAACATTCAATGAAAGAGAATATCAGCAGGCCATAAAAAAATTCCAGGAAGTTTATAAGTCTTATAGTCCACTGGCAAAACTAGAAATGTTAGGTGTACTTACAGACAATAAGATGATTATGGGCCGTGCACAATTTAATCAAGAGGTAGCCAGAGCTGGTGCACAGATGTTACAGGAAGGGCATCCTTACGGCACAGAGGTCTTACAAAAGTTATTGGCTAACCTACCTAAAGATCAACGGGTGTCAATTGAAGCTCAAATTCGGACATACAGAAAACAATCAACTCCAAAGCACTAACTACAAAGAAATGCACGAATCTGCTCTAGAACATCATTGAACATTTCTTCGGTTAGCCTTCCAGTTTGTGTATTTTGACGGCTAGGGTGATAAGAAGTAAACAGGCGTGGCAAGCCAGACATGAGCTCATACTGAGCACCATGCTTAAATAAGGGCTTGGAAAAACGTAGCCCATGCGACACCAGTGCATTTAGATAGCCATCAAATGCTACTTTCCCTAGGGCTAGGACAGCTTGTATGTTTGGCAAAAGTGCACTTTCTTCCAAGAGAAACTGTCTGCAGTTAACAACTTCGCTAGGCAGTGGCTTATTATCTGGTGGTGCACATCTGACTATCGCCAGTATGTATGCATCTTGGAGTTGAAGCCCATCGTCACTGCTTATGCTATCTGGTAGATTGGCAAATCCATACTTGTTAAGCCCTCGCATAAGAAAGTTGCCCGAGCTGTCACCTGTAAACATTCGACCTGTACGATTACCGCCATGCGCTGCAGGCGCAAGTCCTACAATTAACAGACGTGCTTGAGGGTCTCCAAACCCTGGCAAAGGTTTGCCCCAATAAGTCTCATGCTTGTAAGCTGCACGCTTTTGTCGAGCTACCATCTCCCGGTACTGCACTAAGCGTGGACAACGCCGACAGGCAACAATCCTGTCTGTAAGCTCTCTCAGTGCACCGGGCACCTTCTTATCAAGAATCATGCAACCTAGCACACATCACATGTTGGGAAGAAGGACTGGTGCGGAAGCAGAAAGTCTGTTAAGAGCTGCATTATTTGGTCCTGTAGCCATGGTGGAGCAAGCCTGACTGGCACCACTGACAATGTCTTTAACTATGGTGCCAGTTATGTCTTCCACTATGCCATTCCCTTCTCCAAAGTGAACATCTGTTACGTGAATACCCACAAATCCAACAATTGGACGACTCCCATTGAAGGCAGGATCTCCCTCCACCACAGGCAGCGTCACAACTGCTTGATTAAGAAGAACACCAAGACGTGGCTCCTGGGATAGTATTCGGCCCCCATCTACACCGTTGGTGAGATTGCCAACGTCACCAACGACGATAGGAGGAATGAGCCCAGAGGGATTTTCCTCAAGTCCAAGCACCTCATCAATAGCTTGGCGCAGCCACACGGCAGTTGGCTGCTGGCCACCAAAAGCTACAAAGGCAGCGTTTTTTACCTGCTGGGAGTTAATGTAAAGGTGAATGGTGTCTCCAAGTCGGAGCTGGTTTAACGGTACGCCTGGTACATCGTTGTCGCGAGGGACAGTATCAATACTGACTGCAAGCGGGAAGGTCTGCCTTGGCCCTATTGCCCTCAATGTACCACCGGTACCTGCAACAGCTGACAGTGTCAGCACATCTGAATCTCGTCCAAAAATACGTGCAAGAAAATGATGGACGGCTATACTAGCCGTAACCTTGACGTGCCCAGCATATAAAGATGTTGGTGGCGTTGTCTCAACTACAACGGTTGTCTCAGGTGAAGTGTTTGCTACAGGATGACCATTGGCAAAATTGTGACCGGCTATGGTAAGTGCATCAGCAGCACACTTGCTGTAATCAATAGTAAGATCACGGGCTCCAGCCAACGCAGCAGCATCAACAGCACTCTGCAATTCGCCTGTCACCGTCACCATATGCGTTAGATCAAAAACAAAAGCACCAAGTGCAAGCGTCAAAGGAATCAGCACGATCAACATGATCATCCCAATTAAACCCGACTGTTTTCTTGTAACTGCATGCTCTGTGATTCTTCCCGACATTCTGTCACCACCGTAAAACAACAATACATGACTATTCAGTACGATAAGTAGATGAAGCAACAATAGTATAACGTCCGCCCAAATGCAATGGATCAGGATTGGGAAATGGTGGCAAACCAAACTGTCCTCCCAAATATCTCACGGTAACTGAGACAAAGGGCGGATCGCTGGCTGTATCAAAAGTAGGATCGTCAAACTGCCTGGAATCATTGACAAAGTTAGCCAACCTGACACGGTCAAGTACCATGGACTCTTGCAAGGCCCGATTGCCAACTATGTCAGGATTCTGCACGTAAGCAATGGCCAAATTTCTCGCTGCAGCCCGGGCTGCTTGTGTAAGATTGTCTTTAATCAAATAGGCATAGCTTGCTTCCAAAACTGCAAACAGCACAACAAACACCACAGGCAAAATAAGACACATCGCGGCACCAGCTTCAGCAATTGCCGCGCCTTTGCTTCTGCTTCCTGA
>JACQVM010000433.1 GCA_016209785.1 Candidatus Melainabacteria bacterium
GGAAGCAGTACGGATTGCCGACCGGTTTTACGAGTGCCGGGATCCTGAAACTATTGAACGCCAAGGGCGCCTGCAAAATTGCTTGTTGCTGGTGTTTATTTCCCACATGATGATGGTGATAGCTTTTGTGAAACTCCAAGAGTATGAGATAGCCCATCCGCGCATTATTAGGGACGTAGATGTAAATTTTGAGTTTACGCCTCCGCCTCCAGAGCCTCCACCTAAGGCCATGGAGATGCCAAAGGATATAGCACTTACAGCTGGTGCCAATATTAATCCTGGTTCGGAAGCAGCTCCCAAGCCGCTCGAGTCCTCTAAAGTTGATATGCCTGCAATAAAGGCCTTGCAAACCCAGGAAACACCTACCCAGGTTCCCGCCAAGCCGGTGCCATCTCGCAGGACAACAATGGCTGCTCCTGTTGCAGTAACTGCTACAAATGTCCTTAGGACTCCTGTTGGTGCAATTGTTCCTAAGCAAGCACCAACTCCAACACCACCACCTCCTGTGGCTGGTGCAGCTTCAAACCAGCCTCTTTCAGGAACACCAACCCAAGGTGGGGCACCAGGAGGTATCGAGGGCGGCACTGGCACTGGTGGCGCTGGCACAGGAGGTACGGGAGTTGGTCAAGGTAACGCTGGTGCTGGTACTGGTGAAGGGGCTCAAGGTGGGATGCAAATTGCCACCCGCTTGCCAACCGGTGCTGCCAGAGCCATGGGCAATATTGCTCCGTATAGAAAGGATTTGCTGATGCGCTTGGCTCAAAACTGGCACCCTAAGAAAACATACGATCCAATTATACTGTTGTTACAAATAGATCATGATGGGCACTTGATTTCTGGGGAAATTTTCCAAAGTTCCGGCAGTAAGAAAGCTGACAAGGAGGCGCTGGCTGCTGCGCAGGCAACTGAGTACGCTCCGCTGCCGGACTGGTATAAAGGAGATACACTAACCTTTAAGATTGAGTTGAGTAAGGTGGAGGCCATGAACCAGTGACGTATCAAGCAACACTTAGCCTAGCAGAAGAAGCTGAAGCTTCATTGTTTCAAAAGATAGTTGGTGGCATCTTTGGGTTTTTCAATTGTCTGGCAGTGCGTCTTGTTGTCATCTTTACGTTGGTGACGCTTGTAATGGCAGTTGTTGCTGATGTTTTGTATCCAAAACTTATGACTGGTTTTGCCAACAAGCTGGTTGTTCAACTGGCTGATCAGGCTAAAAAGAAGGCGTTGTCTGGTGGTGAAATCTTGCAGGTCGTCAACAAATACAACCTGGCATGGTATTACTTAACAACTTCAGATGCAAAAATCATTCCTTCAACGAAGGCTTATGCACCAGATTTGCAAAAGTATGGCATATCTGCCCGAGAGGTTGACTGGAAGGGAAGCCATTACTACGAGGCAGTTGAAAGCATTGGGAATGGGCAAATTCTTCATATTGGTGTGTACGCCGGACAAATAGTATTGCCCAACTTAAATGCTGGCATGATAGCTATGTGTGTTCCAGTCCCGATTGGTTACCTGGTGGTAGTTCTTATTGGAATGCTTGTCTTAATTATTGCGGCTTTGCATGCTTGTGTGAGCAGACCTCTCAGTCATCTAGCACGAGCTTGTTACTCTTTGCTGCTTACACGGGAGGCATACTCGCATATAACGGGTGGTGGATTAAAGGTATCTGGTGCTGTAACTGAGGTGCAAAGTATTAGCAAGGGCTTAAGGGATATTCGTCGTCAATATGATGAGGCCGTGGCTGCACGCATTTCTAAGGAGGAACAACTTAAGCGCGAACGTAGCGAGCATGTAGAAGAAAAAACCATCATTGCCAAACAGTATGAAGAACAACTAGCTCAGTCTGAGCAAAAGCTGACAGAACTGCATACCAAAGAGGCCGAAGAAGAATTCATCAACTCTCTGGGCCGCGAGCTTGATACGTTAAAGTCAAGCAAGCAAGTTTATCACCGTGTTCTTGAAAAATTAAATGATAAGTTTCCAACCAGTATCATATTTGGTGCCTTTTTCAGAGTGGCTAAGACAGTTGAGCCGTCTTTAGAGGCTTATCTTGGTTTTGACGAACGATCTGTGCAGGCCATAAAAAAGATTGATCACAGCTCAATAGCTCGAGACATTCTCAACACTGGGCAGTATTTCATGATAGGACCACAGGCGCTTAGAGACTATGGCTACCAGCAACTGGCCCAAGCAAATTCCATACGCAACATTGTTTATATGCCAGTGAAGTTTCAAAACAGGAACTTAGGACTTTTGGCCTTTTATTTTGTCCAAGAAGGACAAACAGTCCAGGAACGCTTGCGTGTTTTGAGAAACGTAGTGGACTTAACAGCACGTGCCTTATATCAAGTTGTTCTTTATGAAGAAGAGACTGAAGCAGCCCGAACAGATCCTATGACAGGGCTGCGCAACAAGAAGTTCTTTTACGAGATTATGCCCCAGATATTTGAGCGGGCTGCCGCCAAGCCTAATGAGAACCCAATTTCCTTTATTATGATTGATGGAGATCATTTTAAGTCGGTCAACGATACATATGGTCATCAGGTAGGCGATCGGATGCTGCAAGACCTGGCTAAGGTAATTAGGCAGTGTGTACGTACGCAAGATTCTCTGGAGCGCTCAACCGGTCCAGGTGATTATCTTATCCGTTATGGCGGTGAGGAGTTTGTTGTGGTGATGGAGGCTGCCGATGCCCAAAAGGCTGTGGCTGTAGCTGAGCGTATTCGTCAGGCGGTGGAAAGCAAAGCTGATTGGCCAGGCGGTATTGCCAGATGGACTGTTTCTTTGGGAGTAGCAACTTACCCGGTTGATGCCAAGAAGCCAGATGATTTGATGTCCAAAGCCGACACAGCCCTTTATTACGTAAAAGAAGAGCTAGGACGCAATCATGTCTGTCATGCACAGCAGGTGCCTAAAGCCTTTAAGGCTAAGAAAACAGCAGCAGCTATTACCGGCGAGCTGGGTGTTTTTGATGCAGCAGGCTTGCTCCAGTCAATTGCCAGCAGCCAGAAGACCGGTGTTCTTACGGTAACTGCAGGTGCTGATGGCAAGCAACTGTGGATGTTGTTTGAAAATGGCAAGCCAATGCAAGCAAGAATGGGCAAGATGGCTGGCAATGCAGCAATTGTGGAGTTCATTGTTACCTTTGAAGAAGGTGCTTTTAACTTCCAGGAGCGGGTACAAGCTGGTCGGGAAACAAAGCTGCCTAAACTAGAGGACACCTACAACGTAACCAAGTCACTAGACCGTTGCATTATGGACGGAGCCTTGGCTCAAGATAACTTCAATGCCTCAAAAACCATCTTGCCTAGTGCAGAAGTTTATATACGACCCATTGCCCAAGCAGACTTTAATGCTCGCTGGACTGCGCTGTCCCAGTTGAAGGAAGACGATCGTCCTTCACCAGAAGAATTTCAGAACATGGCTGAAATCATCAAACGCTCTGATGGTTCTGTGACTGTGGGTGTCATATTTAAGCAGCTTGAGCCTATTGCTGTTTATCATCTCTGGCGTGCTGCAGCACTTTTGGTACAGCATGGATTAGTACAAACCAAGGCTAAGTAACGGTTATGCAGATGGTGGTGGCTCGTGGCAATCGAGATATTTCTGCAGAATAATGGCTGCCGATTGACGATCAACCAGACTTTTGTTAGTTCCGGTTTTGACACCTTGAAGTGTCAGTGTGCGAATAGCTGATATTGTGCTTAAACGCTCATCTTCGTAAATAATTGGCAGTCCACTGGCTCTGGCAAGCTTGCGAGCAAAAGCTTGTACCTTTTGGGCTTGTTCACCAATTGTTCCATCCATGTTTTTTGGCAAGCCAACCACAATTTCTACAGCTCCATGCCTGCGGGCCATATTTATGACAGCCTGGATATCTTTGCGTAAGTTGGTGCGCTCTATGGTCTCGAGCCCAGCAGCCGTGATTCCAAGTGGATCGGAAATTGCTACACCAATGCGCTTGTCTCCAACATCGAGTCCAATGATGCGTGGTTTTGCACTCACTTGAAAAGCTGTGTCCTGCAAGCACTTACTACAAACTATTATCAGAAGTTATCTTACTATCAATTGAGCTCACAATGATGAGGCTTATCGGAAAGATTATTTCTAGCGGAGGTCCAGTAAGACATAGGGCGGTACAATGGCACCTATGAAACTGTACTTGGTTAGACATGGTATTGCCACGCAACGTCTTGGCGGAAGTATTGTTAATGATGCGCAAAGACCGCTTACTGAAGAGGGACTGACAGAGACCCGCTTGGTGTCCTTAGGACTTAAACGCCTTGGGGTCAAGCTTGATCTTATTTTGACAAGTCCGCTGGTTAGAGCCTTTCAAACTGCTGAAATCTTTGCCGAAACCTTTAATGCAGCACAAGTTATGCGTGTGTGTGATGCTCTTGCCCCAGGCGGCACGGCCAGCGACCTTTACAAGACGTTGCGTGAATTTAAGCAGGCTCAGGAAGTCTTTCTTGTAGGTCATGAGCCTGATATGGGGCGCCTAGCAGCTATGCTTTTGTGGGCAGGCCCAGAGCTGGATATTCCCTTTAAGAAAGCTGGTGTTTGTCGTATTGATATCTCTAACGTTCCACCCACTGCACCAGGGACTTTGAAGTGGTTTATTACACCTAAGATTTCTCTTTTGCTGGCAGGAAAATAAGTAACCTAGGCATCCATGTCTGGGTTTTGGTTACTGATATCTTTGTCCATTGAACTCAATCCAACCAGGTTCATGATGGGTTGAATTGCTGTGATGAGTCCAATGAATGACACCGCCTTTTTCATTCCAGATGTACTCGCCATGGATTGTCACAATATCCCCTGCCCGTACAGGCACCCTTGGGGCCATCTGTGTATCGTGGGCTACCAATACTGTGGTGCCATTTGTTAGTTGGAGGAGAAATCGCTGGTGAGGGATGCCTACCGTGTCATCAGATAAAAGTTTCAGTACTGGGGCTTCAACTGTTAAATGGACTCTCTTAAGATGTAACTTTTGAGCTGCCAACACGTCGGTTTGCCCAGCATAAGTTGTGGACTTAGTTAAAGTGTCAGCCAGCGTACTGTTGAACAGTGCAATTAGGACAAGCAAGACTAATGTTAATGCGGCGTTGACAATATTAGCTGGCTTCATAGTTGCTTCTTGAGACCCTCAGTTAGTTAAAAGGAAGTGGCTAGCGTACGACAAGAACAGCTCGGAATGTATACCAGCTATAGACGTAAGGGACTCTTTTTATAGCTGTGGTATATAGTGGCCAGTAGAGAACCTTGCCAGGTTCAGTTTAAGCCAATATAGTGTGCATGATGACGTCTTCTATATATCTTACCGGAAGCACAATAGAGCCCATCGAACGATTGGGCCAGGTCAGCGAGCCAGACTGGCGAACGCTTGCTATGACCAAGCTCCAGAGATATGGCTTGAAGGTGTTAAATCCTTTGGAGCTTACCTGGTCGGCTGTGGATCAAGGCTCTGGGCTTGAGCAAAGGGTTCGCCATGCCCTAGATCTCATAAACCAGTGTGACGCTGTTTTAGCCAACTTAGTGAGAGCAGGCTATGGAACAGCCATGGAAATCTTTTATGCTTATCGCCATGGCAAAATGGTCACAGTAGTAGGACAGTCACCATTTAGCCCATGGGTTCTTTCACACTCGCAGGCCCGCTTTCCGGACATTGACCATGCGCTTAATTACCTTATCGGTGAGCAACCGCAGCTTGACCATATAAGTTTAGCTCTTCAGCATGAGAGTGCGTTTTGTGAGCGTTATGAGCAGTTTCCTCCTGATGGTGAGCCTGATTATCAGTTTTTAGGTGGAGAATTGCCAGTGCTCATCGTAGCTCCCCATGCCACAGCCTTTTTCCGGGAAGGTGAGTTTCATGAGCCAGATAGCCTGACTGGAGCTATGGCTGCTTTACTTAACCGCTTGTCTGGCTGTCATGCGCTTATGTCTTCCTATTGCTGTGTGGCAGATCCTTGTTGGCACATAGAGACACCTATGGTAAGAACGCTAGCAGATATTGTAAAAACCGGACAAATTGGTCTTGTGCTAG
Organism: Candidatus Melainabacteria bacterium; assembly: GCA_016209785.1. Taxonomy (GTDB): domain Bacteria; phylum Cyanobacteriota; class Vampirovibrionia; order Obscuribacterales; family Obscuribacteraceae; genus JACQVM01. The sequence continues at coordinate 6,047 of JACQVM010000433.1, forward strand.
TGCTTTTAGGTTTGTCGTGGCATGACTCGCCAGGCATACATGTAAGTGCGCAGGGCTTAGACGAAGTCAGCGCAGAAGATTTAGCGTGCCGGCTGCGCTTACGTCTGGGAGCTTTAGAGCCTGTGGCAGTTAATCAGTTTGACAATTTAGCGTTGCCTCTGACACGCTTTATTTCTGAGGGCCTGGCTGTTCCTGTGTTATCCATTAAGATGCACAAGCGTTATCGTATGCCTAGGCTCCAGCCAGCCTTATTTTCCCAGATTGTTGAGTTGCTTAGTGATTTTATTGGGGAAACAGGTTTAGAGTTATTGCGGAGTCGCTGCTAAACATGACAGGTGAGTTGATTGTCTTTGTGACCTGTCCAGCAGCTTTAGCTGACAAACTTGCTAGACCATTAGTTGGTGAAGGTCTTGCTGCTTGCGTGAACATTATTGGCCCAATAACTTCAGTATTTTCTTGGGAAGGTAAGGTATGTCAGGAGTCAGAGGAGTTGCTCATTATTAAGAGCCACCGAAGATGTTGGGAGAAGCTCAAGGCTCGAGTAGTAGAGCTGCACAGCTACACAACCCCGGAAATTGTTGCTTTGCCTATTGAGGATGGTTACAAGCCTTACATGCATTGGTTAAATGTAGTGTTGCAGGGTGAGGCTCATGATGCCTGAGAGGGAGTCTTGTCAGAAGAAACACTAGTTCATATTTTTTGGGAGAGGGTGGCTGCTAACCCGGAAAGACCAGCAATACTTTATAAAACTGGTGGGATCTATCGCCCGGTTATTTGGCGTGAGCATGGCCGTGTTGTGGAGCTAGTATCTGGTGGACTATTGCACCAGGCTGTTCAAGCTGGCGAGAAGATTGCAATCATTGCCAACAGTCGTCCCCATTGGACCTGGGCTGACTTAGCAATTCTTTCTGTTGGTGCTGTTACCGTTCCTATTTATCCTACGCTGGCTGCCCCAGAGATTGAGTACTTGCTTAGGCACAGTGATGTCATAGGAATATTTGCTGAAAATGAACGACAGCTCAATAAGCTTCTTTGCCTGAAGGAACTACCGCCACAGTTACGTTTTGTAGTGCTCATGGAAGGCAAGATACCTTTGTATCAATTGCCTGGCATTCATGTTCTTACCTGGGAGGATCTTTTAAAAGATGCTGAGGTATATCTTCCAAGTCATCCCAATATATTGCCAGAGCGCATTGCAGCCATTAGCAGTCAAGATTTGGCAACCATTGTTTATACCTCTGGTACTACAGGAATACCTAAAGGTGCCATGTTATTGCAGGGCAACTTGTATGCCGTGTGCCGGTCGTTGAGCCATCTTGTTGGCTTTTATGCAGACGATGTGTCGCTTTCGTTTTTGCCACTTTCACATGTCTACGAGCGTGTCAGCGGACAGTTTTTGGCAATTTATGAAGGGTTTGTTATGGCATACGCAGAGTCCCTTGAGACAGTGGCTCAGAATATGCTTGAGGTCAAGCCAACCATTTTAAATGGTGTTCCACGTTTTTACGAAAAAATTTATCAGAGAATGCTGGTCGAAATACGTCATTTAGCTAAGCCGCAACAGTACCTGATTCGCTGGGCATTAGCACTAGGCAGGCGAGCTATGCGATATCGAGAAATGGCTCGCAATGGAGTAGATGATATTGTTCGCAAGATATACAAAGCAGAACTGCGTGTAGCAGAGCGTCTTGTATTTTCCCGTATTCGTAGACGTTTTGGTGGGCGCTTACGCTTTTTAGTTTCTGGTGCAGCACCATTATCTTCTGAGGTACAGCTTTTTTTTGAGACCATTGGACTAAGTATTATTCAAGGTTATGGCTTAACAGAAACTGCGGCTCCAGTATGTTGCAATACACCCATGGGAAACAGACGAGGAACCGTCGGCAGACCGCTACCTGGTGTGGAAGTACAACTAGCTCCTGATGGAGAAATTATGGTGCGGGGGCCTACGGTTTTTGCTGGCTATTACAAAAATGATGAAGCTACACGGGAGGCATTTCAGGACGGGTGGTTCTTAACGGGTGACATTGGAGAAGTTGATGCGGATGGGTACTTACGGGTCAAGGATCGCAAGAAAGATATCATCATTACCTCTGGTGGCAAACATGTAGCACCCCAGTTTCTAGAGAATCTTTTTGTAGGAGAAGGTCTTATCAGTCATGTTTTGGTTTATGGCGATAAGCGTAAGTACATCACTGCATTGATTACCCTTCATCCAGACTGTCTTGCTGCTTTTGCTAAGGCTAATGCAATTACTTACACCAGCCTGGAAGAGTTAACCCACCATGACCGGGTAAAAGAGGCTGTTGAGGAAGTGGTTAGTCGTAAAAACCAACGCCTGGCAAGTTTTGAGCAAATCAAGAAATTCCTTATCCTAGATCGGGACTTTAGTGTGGACTCTAACGAGTTGACACCTACCCTTAAGATTAAACGTAAGGTGGTAACGGAGAAGTATAAGGACTTATTGGATAGCCTTTACGAGGTAGAGGAGCTGGAACTGAAAGAACCTAGATAAATAATGCTTTACTTTCGCTTGGCAACTCAATAAAATAAGGCAAGAAAGGTACAGTCCTAGGATCGGTAACCCTGAAATATTTACCAATAGCTTATTTACTAGATTGCCGGTCCTTTATGAGGGTCC
>JACQVM010000434.1 GCA_016209785.1 Candidatus Melainabacteria bacterium
TACTCCATGACCAGGTAGGGTTGATTGCTATTGATTAGACCAACATCAAAGACCGATACTACGTTGGGGTGACTTATTTTTGCAGTTACTTTGCACTCTCTCTCAAAGCGCTGCACCGACTTTTCGTTGGCTAAAAGGCGTCCCTGAAGAATCTTAATTACCACAGGTTTTTCAATGGTTACATGTGTAGCACGATAAACAAAAGCCATACCTCCTTCGCCGATAAACTCTTCCAGGCGGTACCTTCCTCCTATGGTGTGACCAATAAGCTCACTACTAGGAATCTGATCATCAGCATCAGGGGCAGCCGTTGTGTAGTGGTCATCCCAAAGTTGTGTTGCTGCAGGCTGGTCTTTTGCCTCGCCAACATTCACTAGTTTGGCAGCATCAACAGAACAAAACATGGCATAGCCTGGGTACACAGTGGAACACTGTGGGCATACCCTGTTGAGTGTGTCAAGTGCTGTGGCTCTGTTGCCATGCTGGGGGTGAACTGCCCTGTCTGCATTACCGCCTAGGGCAGTTCCGTCAAATCCACAAAACTTAGCTTCGGCAGGCAACTGCTTGCCACAAGTAGGACAAACTACTGACTGTCCGGCAGACTCACTTTTAAGTGAACACATTGAGTATAACCTTACTAGAGAGCAATACCCAGTCATTCATTCCCCAAACAAGAAAATTTAAATCAATGAGGCAACTCAATCCTTTTGGGAAAGCCAATGGCCATTACGTTGTTTGTTTCTATGTTTATCTCACGCACAAAGCTCTTACATCCAGGATGTGCCAATGTTAAGCGATAAGGTCCTGGCGGTAAGTCTGAGATGGCAAGGCTGCCAGATGGACTTGTTTGCCCCAACACAAATCTTGCGCCAGAGAAGTCTTCCAGTACAACCTGAGAAGATGGTGGAAGTGCATAGACTACCAATCCTGAACGTGGCCAATGACTGCGGATTACGGCTGTCTCTAAGGCTGGGTTTACCAACCAAAGTGCTAAAGGTAGTCCTAAAAGAACACCCGTAACTGAGGCCAGCAGAAAATGATGACGAGAAAGCAGATCAAGCCAAAAGCTCTGCTTGGTTGACTCTACTGAGATGTAAGTGCCAGGGCTTGGCTTGTCAAGCTGTTGCGGCATAAAAGTCATGTCCGCACCGCAAAACACACAAAAAACATTGCTTAAGTAATCTACTTTGCTGCAATTAGGGCATGCCCGGCCGGTATCAGCGGGTGCTTGGGAAGCGGTGGGCAAAGACAATGACTGGCCACAAGACATACAAAATGACATGCCTGATTGACCTTGTGCACCACAGCTTGGACAAGTCTCAGTTAGATTCCCTTGCGTTTGACTTGTGTCACTAGACAATTACCAACTCACTTTCTAACTCTTTAATACTTTGGGCTAACTCACCTGCTTCCAATGCAGCCAGTGCTTCATTTATAGATTCTATGCCAGCACAAGAGTTCTTGCTGTGTGTTGCGTAAGCTGGCTTAAGGGACAATTGTTGAAAGGCCATTCCTATTTCCTCAGCAGTTGCTGCTACAAAGCCTTCAAGCTTGGCTCGACCATGTCTAATAGCTAAAGCTAAATCAACAGCCATGCGATTCTTAACAAATTCTTGTGCTGCTTCTACGACTGTTTGCCCAGATAAGACATGCTCAACTACACGCGATAACTTAGTAGTGTCCAGTCCAGGCATGCGAGAGGCTAACTCCTCTTTGGTGAGCAAAGCTAACAGTGTCTTACGAAAAGCAGGAGATTCAATTTGACCCCCATACATTTCACCAGTTTTAAGGGCAACAGCCCTTATCACGGCTCGATCAAGCTTGGGGAACTTTGTTTGAAGCTTGTCTGAGAGCCTATCTATACGAGACTCCCAGGCAGCGCAAGCACACAAAATGCGTGCCAACGTGCTGTCAGACCACAAGTCAACAGCTTGCTTTAATCTCAAACGCACCTCTGGCATGGCAAGAATCTGCTCAACAATCTCTTGCTGTCTTGCTAAAGTTAACTCGTGGCGGGCTGCTACAAATCTGCTGAGCTCGTCGTTGCTGGGCATTGAGAAGATTTCTATGTTCACAAAAGTCCTAGCGAGGTTAGTTGCATTCTGTAAAATGCTTGAAAGATCAACTTCAGGGACATTAGTAAATCTGTAGTTAACGCATGCTCCGTTGCTGGCTGTTAAGGCTGCCTCACCCCATTGGTTGGGTGATACATAACCGACAACGGCTCCTTCTGCAGTGCCTTCAACTTGCACCACAAGGCTGCCGGCGGACAAATAACTTGTGCCAACTAAGGCAGAAGTTATGCTAACGCAGCCTTGCTCATCTAATGCCCTTACGTCAATATGACATCCATTTATGACTACATCGTTAACACCCAAAGATTGCACCAGCGTATCGTCGTCACTAAAGCTTTTGCTAAGGTCCATTAGCCAGCCATCAGTTGGATTAAGGTTGACAACTGTTTCTTCAACCACCATACGGGCTAGTTCTTCATTGAGTGATGTGCGGATAGCACTCACACGCCTGTGGGCTAAGCGTGCAATTTCAGGATTTATTTTTACTTGAGTTGCCATGGTGTTCCCCCTGAATTGCGCCAATTTGCTCCATGAAAATCCAACTAATTGCCAACATCCAAAGTCACTACTTGAACCATCAAAAAATTAGCCGGGTGACAAGCCTAGACAAAACTTTTGTCTTAACAATGCGTAAACAGGTGTCTCGCAGGACAGAAACTCTTCCAAATCAGCCCAGGTAAAAAATGGCCGGCCATTGACTATCTTTAAGGCTAATGGTTGAGGTACACCTGCGGCCACAATGTCTTTTAGCTCTGTTTTGTTTAAATCCAAACGACCGGTGTTTGCCTTTGTTACCTTAACCACGGCTCCACGACTTACGATTTGTGCAAGCTCACTTTGGCTTAGCAGTCCCTTATTGGTAAGCTCGGACAGGTTAGCAAACGGCCTTTCTGAGGTTAGCCTTTGTGCTTTATCTTTAGCTAAACCTAGTATGTCAACCATATCGCGTACCGTAGCGCAATTGAGATCTACTGGCGTAAAAGCTGCAACAGCTCCCTTGTTAATCAGCTCTCTAAGCCTTGCTGCCTTGACCACCCCACGTTCTACTAATTGAGCTATTGCATAATACTGTCGGTTTGTTACCAGGCGTTCTACTTCACCCTCAGTCATGCCAAGCTGCTGTGTGAGTTCTCGACGAGAAGCTGAATTCACATTGAGATTAGTTTGCCAAAATTCAGCAATACCGGGCAGCTTTTCACGAATGTGCTGGCGGATCAGGTCTAACCCTTTGTCTAGCAAGACCTGACATCTGGCAATACGCCTAGCTTGGGTCTCACCAGCAATACCCAAACACTCACAGCACTCGCGCATGGTCATCTCGTAGCTTTGCTTGGAGTGTTGTGTTAAGCCAAGACCAAAGATGCAATCGACTACCGTCAGCGGCTCTCCTGGATGCTGTGAGTCAGTTAGCATAGAGGCTAATTCCTTACGCAAACGATTAAGTTGGGCAACTTGTTCGCTGGAAATAGCTTGTGCCTCAGGTACATACCGCAGGTCATCAGCAACAGCTTGGCGAGGATCTTCTTGTTCAGGATCAAGTTGAAGATCTTGTAAAGTTTGTCTTTCCCAAGACCATTCAGCACGAATGTAATCAACAACAGCATTGTGGACTGTTCTTTGAATGTAAGCTGGTAAGAGTACCTTAAAACCATCCTCCTGCTCTAAGGCAAGCTGTTTTAGAAAAACGCCATGCATCTTATATGCCAGATCTGAGGACAATGACATGGCCTGCTGGCGTTGAGTAGTTGGTGGAACGTGCCTTTGGACCCAGAATCTACGGAGATTCTGGTTGGTTGTAAGCATTTTATATAGATGCGGTTGAAAATAACCATCCCTTATGAGGACTAGAAAACGGTCCCTGCTCTTATCTGCCGACACAACTTTGCTGAAAATGTCTTTGGCGCCAATCTGTACCAATATCTCGTGGAGACCCAATCTGCCTTGCCCAATTGACTCGGCTACGAGAGCACGCCACTCGGGAACAAGTTCTACAATTTCCTGGAGATCAGCTGGGCTGGAAAGCACAGATCCACCTTGCAATTGA
>JACQVM010000443.1 GCA_016209785.1 Candidatus Melainabacteria bacterium
CACCTATTGCTGCTGCCTCTGCCACAGCCTCATGCTCTATTAAGGCCTCCTCCACCTCGCCTGGACCAACACGTTTGCCCGCAACCTTGATGGTGTCGTCAGAGCGCCCAAACAAAAAATAAAAACCATCCTCATCTACCTTAGCCCAATCCCCGTGATACCAAACATCAGGAAATCGGCTAAAGTACGTGTCAATGTAGCGATCAGGATCTTTGAGGAATCCCTTGGTCATAGATGGAGCTGGTTTCTTGCACACCAAGTGTCCAATCGAATTGCAAATACTGTGTCCAGAGTCATCAACCACATCTGTCGCCATGCCAAGTCCGGGTCCGCCCAAAGTGCATGGCTTTAATGGCATTACTGGCAGTGGCTGCAAGAGGCACCCAACAAGCTCTGTGCCCCCCGATATATTGATGATGGGACAACGCTTGCGTCCGACCTTGTTGAAAAACCACATGTAGCTGTCGTAATCCCATGGCTCTCCGGTAGAGCCTAAGAGTCTCAAGCTTGACTGGTGGTGCTTATCAACCCATTCATCTCCTGAGGGACGCAGCACCCTTACCACCGTAGGGCTGATGCCCAAAGTAGTTACCTGATGCTTGTCGACCATGTCCCAAATACGATCAGGGTTGGGGTAATTTGGGGCGCCCTCAAAAAGAACCATGGTGCCACCCCAGAAAGTAACACCAATCATTTCCCATGGTCCCATCATCCAGCCAATATCAGTTACCCAGAAAAATACGTCACCGGGTTGCACATCAAAAGCAAAGCCAAGCTCCTTGGCAATCTGGGCCAACGCACCTGCATGAGTATGAACTGTCCCCTTGGGTCGGCCGGTTGTGCCTGACGTATACAGGTACATCGAAGGATGCTCCGCAGGCAGCCTAGCTGTAGTTGGGCAGGGTGCAATCTTATCAACCAGATCCTCCCAGCGCACATCTCGACCGTCGCTCCAGGAAGTCTCCAGTCCACAATGATTCAGGACGACTATATGTTCTAGCTTCGGTAACATCTCAGCAGCCTTGTCAGCATCAGGCTTAATTGGTATTACCTTGCCACGACGTCGCCCGGCGTCAGCAGTAAAAAGGATGCGCGCCTCAGAATCCGCAAGGCGAGCAGCCAAAGGTTGATCTCCAAAGCCACTAAAAACAGGAACAGCCACAGCACCAATCTTCAGGCAGCCAAACAAAACCGCCACCACTTCAGGCACCATGGGCATGTAAATCCCTACAGCATCGCCTGCTCCGATACCAAGCCTAACTAAGGCAGCCGCAACACGAGATGACATCTCATAAAGCTCACCATAAGAGAGTCTGCTGGTGGCACCGTCATCACCTTCCCAAATAATGGCCGGGTGCTCAGCACCAACACTTACGCGGCTGCCATGAGAGCGTCCGGCATTGAGATGCCAATCGAGACAATTGGCGTATATATTGAGCTCGCCTCCGACAAACCATTTAGTCCAAGCAAAGCCGGCAGAAACATCCAGCAAGCGAGAGTATGGCGTATACCACTCAAGCCCCAGGTATTCAAGAGCAGCATTCCAAAACCACTCAATATCATCTGTAGAGCGAGCAACAAGCTCTTGCCAGCTCTCACTGCCATATCTCGTCATAAAGTCCGAAACGCGGCATTGTAAGTACTTGCCAGTGGGCTGCCAGATGGTTTCTGTTTTCGTCATGGTTGTGCTCATAGCATCCTCAGCTAAACTACTTTCTGAACAAGACTAGGATCGTTCATTGCTATCAAGCACGTGCTACTCCCAGTCTGCTAAGAGCCTAGATTGTACCTGATGCGCCAACATCAAGTTATACTAAAGGCTTAAGTTTTGAACCTTGAGAGAACCTCATACAAATTCATGCTCGTCGCCATCGCATGCCTCACCGTATTTCTTGTCATGGCATTGCTTATGTATACGCGCCGGCTGTCTGCGTTGTTAGCCTTGCCCATCATGGCTTTGCTCATTTCGCTTGTAGGAGGCATTCCTGGCAATGAGATTCTTTCCAAGGTCTTCGGCGAAGGCTCCCTCAAGCTACACAATGCCTACACTACAACCATGTTTGGCGCGGTGCTCGCTGAGCTTATCAACAAACAAGGTATAGCAAAGTCACTAATCCGCTGGGTAGCAGAGTTTGCTGGCGACAATCCTTTTGTCCTGGGCATTCTTTTGACCGCAACTACTGCACTCTTGTTTTCGACGCTGGGCGGGTTAGGTGCTGTAATTATGGTCGGTACAATAGTGCTTCCAGTAATGATGTCCTTAGAAATCCCAACGCTGACAGCCGGTGCGCTTTTCCTGTTTGGCATAAGTATTGGTGGCATGTTTAACTTGTCTAACTGGCAGGTATATACAGATATTTTGGGCATTAATCGTTCACAAATAATTGAATTTGTTATTCCCTTTGCAGGCGTCATGGGAGCCTTGGTTCTCACTTTTCTAGGCATGCAACTTAAAATGCTGAAGAGTCGGGAGTATATTGCTGCACTGTTGGGTTTGATGCTGCTTGGCTATATATTATCCGGATCGTTCCACCAAGGCAGGGGAGACTATGCAACACAGGCTGCTGATGCTGCATCCCTTGCAGCCACAAGCATTGTTTTTTCCATCCTCATTATTTATGCTGCATACAGACATTGGCGCAAGGTAAGTTCAATGTCTGGGCTGGCTCTGGCAACACCATTTATTCCTCTTTTGCTGGTGTTGTTTTGCCGCTGGGATATCATTCCAGCATTTCTTGCCGGCATTGCATATGGTGCACTTATCACATGGCAACACAACTCCATTACAATGCTTACACGCTCCATTTTAGATGGCATTTCAACTGTCATCCCAGCAGTGGCACTTATGATAGGAATTGGCATGTTGCTTGCCGCAGTGATGCATCCCCAGGTTGCAAATGCTATGGCACCGTTGTTAACACAAGTGGTACCAACGCACGCTATACCATACGTAACTGTGTTCACAATCGCCGCTCCGCTGTCACTCTACCGAGGTCCACTCAGTCTTTGGGGTATGGGAAGCGGGCTTGTGGCCTTAATTCAAAAAACAACAGCTCTTGGCTCACAAGCAATCATGGGAATGCTATTATCAGTAGGGCAAGTACAAGGCATTTGTGATCCCACCAGCACTCATATTGTGTGGACAGCTACCTATCTTGGCACAGACACCCAAGCACTTTTGGCACGCACCATCCCTTACGTCTGGGTTGGTGTCTTCTTAGGACTTTGCCTGGCTGTAATTCTCGGATATGTTCCTTGGTAGGCAGGTAGATATGGTTCAATCTGTCCGAATTGGGATTGACGTAGGCGGCACCTTTACTCATGCCGTGGCACTTGACGGATTAAGCTTAGCAATTCTAGGAAAAGTTAAAGTGCCGACAACGCACCAGGCACCAGAAGGCGTAGCTAAAGGAATTATCCAGTCCTTACTAGAATTGCTCAGCCAGACCAGAATTGCCCCTGATGACGTAGGATTTATTGCCCATAGCACAACTCAAGCCACCAACGCCCTGTTGGAGGGAGACGTGGCACCAGTAGGAATATTGGGCATGGGAGCCGGAGCCAATGCTTGGCTGGCTCGACTAGCCACCAACATCGGACACATCAAGTTAGCCCCAGGGAAATTGTTGACCACCTATCACCGCTTCATTGACACCACAACCACACCAAGCGATTCGGCAATCCAGGAAGCACTGGGTGAGCTCATAACACGTGGAGCAAAGGCCATCGCTATCAGTGAGTCATTCAGTGTCGACAGCCCTGACACGGAAACACGTGCACTGTCCATCGCACACCAGATGGGTTTGCCTGCAACAGCCGGCTCGGCTGTCAGCCAACTGTATGGACTAAAGGTACGCACCCGCACTGCCGTCATTAACGCCTCTATGCTACCTAAGATGATCGAAGCTGCAGACATGACGGAACACAGTGTTCGTGAGGCAGGCATACAGGCACCGATTATGATTATGCGCTCCGATGGTGGTGTCATGGACATAGATGCCATGCGCAAGCGACCCATAATGACCATGCTCTCAGGACCTGCGGCAGGCGTTGCCGCTGCCATGATGTATCTCCATATTTCCGACGGCATATTCATGGAAGTAGGAGGAACAAGCACCGACATCTCCGCAATTCGCAATGGAAAGGCGCTGGTCAAATCAGCCGAAGTGGGTGGTCACAGAGTCTATATGCGCACCCTGGACGTAAGAACGCTAGGGATAGCGGGTGGCTCAATGTTGAGAGTACATAATGGAGCACTCGTAGACGTAGGTCCACGCAGTGCACACATTGCAGGGCTTAAGTATGCGTCTTTCTCGGAGCCCCTGGCAAATCCTTGTGTCCGCTTCCTTAAGCCCTGCCCGGCAGACCCCAGCGATTACACAGCGCTGTCTGACGGCGAAGGGCAAGCAATTGAGTGCCTTACCACAACTTGTGCTGCAAACCTGCTTCACCTGGTACCAGATGACGACTGCGCTCTCGGCAACCAAGACGCCATTAAGACTGCATTTGACGTCTTGGGCAATCTGCTCCACATAAGCCCAGAAAAGCTAGCTGAGCACATTTTGCAACTGAGTGCTGCTAAGGTTATCCCTGTGGTCCAACGGCTTCTTGCTGACTATAAACTTGATCCACAAATTGTGACTCTTGTTGGAGGCGGTGGTGGTGCAGCAGCCCTTACTCCTTTTACAGCACAAGAGATGAACTTAAGACACAGCTTGGCTCAGAATGCCGATGTCATCTCGGCTATTGGTGTTGCCCTGGCTCTGGTTCGTGAGACTGTGGAAAGACAAATTATCCATCCTGATGCTGACGATATCTTGCGCATACGACAGGAAGCCCACTCTCAGGTTCAGAAAATGGGCGCTGATCCATCCACCATTGAAATTCATGTCGAGATTGACTCCCGAACCAATGTCGTGCGCGCTACCGCCAGTGGTGCTACAGCATTTGCAACAGGAGTTCAGGCAAAACAAGAATTGTCTTTACAAGAGCGTCAACAGCTTGTGGCAAACTCTATGAGAGTTAGCATAGAAGAAATAACCCTGGCAGCTCAAACGGCATGCTTTCAAGTCTTTGGCGCAACCACCATTGCCAAGCGCCTGGGAGGACTGGTTAAATTCAAGTGCCACTCACTGCGCACAGTCGATGCTTCTGGCATTATTCGCCTGCAGACACAAAATGGCATAGTAAGACTCACCACTGTCAACCAGGCAGAAAAGACAATTGCCGACCTTGCTGAAGAGCATTCCCAGTATGGCGATGCAGGCAGGATTATTCCTCCCATTATGCTGCTTGTAGGACCTAAGCTAGTTGATCTATCGGGACTATTGGACATCACCCAGGTTATTGCATTGGCTAAAATCGAACTTGAAAGCATACCGCAAGATGACAAGATAATTGTCATCGCCAATCTGCC
>JACQVM010000437.1 GCA_016209785.1 Candidatus Melainabacteria bacterium
CGGGAATCACGTGCCAGTTGATCACGGGCCATGTATGCTGAGCCGCCCTCTAGATTAATACCAAACGGACGCAGGGCATCTTTAACACCAGCGTAGCACCAGCCAACAGTGTCTGTGCGGGCAGCAGTTCGTTCAGCGCTTTGAGCTAGTTTGACAGCTAGGGTGGAAGGCTGACCATTGGAACCTGGGATTTCTTGCCAATCAAGTGACTGCCCTGGGTTTGTGGCACGAGCCGACGCAATACTATATAAACGTTTTGCAGCATCGGAGAAAGCTTTATATTCTGGCTTGCCTAGTTCTTCTTGGCTAGGGACATGTCCTAGTGCCAGGGAAAGTGCAACTTTGCCTGCGTCAACATTACCCTGTCCGTCCTTTGTTTGATTAGCAAACTTAGTGATGAGATCGCCGGCAACAGTTTCTTGGAATTCCTTAGGCATGAATTCTTTGATTTCCGTAGCGCTTAGCTTTTCGCCCTTTTTCATCTTTTCTAGAAAGTCCTTAAATTGTGGCGACTTAAGCTTTGCTGCCATAGAGGCAGATATCTTGCCTTTCTTTACTGCCTCTTCAAGCTTGGCAGGATCTGGTGGGTCACCGAGCAGATCTGTCAGCCATTGCATGAAGAGGTCATAAGTAAGCAGGTAGCGACCAACTGCTGTTCCACGTCCTTCAATTTGTCTGGTTGCCTCGTAAGGATGTGTTGCATCTGCCTGCAACATTCCTGCAACTACATCTTTTAATGCAGCTTGTTGGTTTGTCTCGCCAGGTAAGCGTGGAACATCACGTGATGGGAAATATGTGTCAGCTTGCTCGGCGGATAATCTGCCCCTGCCACCACCGCTGAAGCGGTCCATGTTTTCAATCTGGTGTCTGGTTGCCTCTGGCAGCTGATACTCTGGGGTTGGCTTAGCCTTAAGTTGTGCCTTGAGGCTCTCTGATACAAGACCTTGTTTGTCTTCGATGGTGCCGTTTGTGGTGCCATCGGATTGCTTTTGCATGAATCTTTGTGTCAGATAACCGGTCAGATCATCAATGCTTTTTTGTTGTGCTTCAGTAGGGCGTTCTGTTTGTCCTTGCTCACGTTCTACTTCAATAACAATTTCAGTTTTATTGTTTTTCTCTGGATTGTTAACTACTTCGAGACTGCCGTCTTTGCCTACTCTAAAATCTGCTTGGCTTGTGCGTGCAGATGGATCATTTGACTGATCAGCGTATACGACCCTAAGCTTTTGGACAGGCACGGTGCGTTCTGAGGACTCTTGTGCCTGATCTCTTACTTGTACTTTGTCTGCTGGGAGTGCGAGCGAGCTACGCGTCAGACCACGCTCTGGAGTTGAGCCTGGCTTGGATTCTTTCAAGACACCTAGATTAATAAGATCGGAAACTGAGTGCTGACTGGCATTTGTGAGTGCGGCGTGTCTTATAGTCTCTATGGGTAGACTTGATTGGGGTGCTTGAGCAAATATTGGGCTGACGTCAATGTAAGTAAACGCTACAGGCGGTGGACTATAGGTGACCGGAGGTCTGTCTCCAGCATGGTTGCCTGGTGTTGAAAGGTTAGCGTCAGCTTGAAACTTGGCAGTTGTGCCAGCATGTTCTACGCTGTGATGTAAATGACTTTGCTCTACCTGAGAGTCGCTACTGTGCGCCGGTGTATGTTCTTGTTTGCTCATTTACTCAAATGTGCTCCTTGCGGCTAAGTTGCAGAGTACATTTATATGTAGCTCAATATGGCTAATTATTGGATACGCAATTCCCGAATTTAATTGAAAGTTCTACGTAGTTTTCCCACTGCTGTCTTATTGTTGGTGCCTGCAATGATTCTGAAAAGACATCCAAGTAGATTGGATGTCCTTCCAGATGCTCGGCTTGGATTTAATTGCTCTACGACTGACCCCTAAGAATTTAGAGGGATTGGTGAAAAATTCTAACTTAACTTCTAGCTAGCCGTTACTGGATGCCCTAAAACAAATCCACTGAGCCTTCCTTTAGTAGAGGCAATGGTTTCCTTGAGGTTTTCTTGGCTTGTTTGGCCTCCCTCTATGTCACGATAAATGCACAAGAGCTGCCAGGTAGTCATAAGGCAGAGATTTTTCTTTTCTGCAAACTCAGACAAGGCATCTGTATAATCTACTTCTGTCCGTTGGGCAGGTGATCTATTGGCCCAGGTACTGGCTACAAGAATGCCTTTTGGTTCAGTTTCATGTTCACCCCAATAAGTAATGACTGATTCTGCAAGTTGGGCTAAATCAGAGCGATTTACCTGAGCTGTGCTGCGTATAATGCGTGCTATGGCTACAGTGGTATTAGAATCCTTAAGCCACAACTCCTCCTTGTGGGACTCGGAGGGCATGACAGTCCAGCCTAAATGCTCGAAGACCTTGGTACAGGCATTCATAAGCTCGTCATCTTCAGCAGAGAGCAAAGAATTTTTTAGCCACTCCATGGTGCTTATTTGCTCCTCGACTTTTACAATCTTGGCTTGTGTTAAGCGAACCTCTTCATTGAGCTCAACAAGTTGCTTGCGCAATTTATCCAGATCGGCAAAAGAGTACTCCACGCACCACTCGGGTACCGCACGTCGTGAAATTTCTTCCATTTTTTCCATTAAGTCCTTTGCTTTCAGGGGCTGCAGGTCTTCTTGATCTTGGACTTTGTGGCTGGGTTGGTCAGGCGCCCCCTCTTCAGTTATCTCTGACAATTCTTCTATCTTATTGGACTTTGTTTCGCTTTCTGATTGTTCTTCGAGATTGTGTACAAACGGCTGACGGATTTCTTCTGGTATTTGTCCTCCTGCAGGTTCACCATAGCTTGTGTCTTGAGCGGGCAAATACTCTTGGACTGGTTCCTCATAGGCTGCTGGCGAAGATTCTGCTTCAGTTGCAGCAGCTTTGTATACGCTAGGTTCTGCAATGGGACTTTCTTTGGATGTAGGCTCACCTTTGTTTGTGTACCAGTATCTAATTGACTCAACTAATCCTTGATCAAAATCACTTTGATAGGGGGCAGGCAGGAAAACTACCATGCCACCTTGCTCACCTACGTTTAGGCAACCTGCAATACACTTGTTTGGTCCAGCAGTTGCCAAAATGGAATAACCTGGGCTTAAGTTTTCTGCACGAATAATGGTATTCCACTCAAGAGCTGTTTGTTTTAGGTAATTGGCAAAAGGTGAAGTTTCTCCCTCGGAGGTCAGATCTATGTTTTTGCCATGGGAAGCTGAGCTCATGTGGCGGTCTTTCTTGTCTTTTGGCTTGTCGGGAGCTAAAGCGTCCAACCAACCATAATTGTCCATGAGCTCAAAAGGACCTTGGACTACAAAAGGTGGGCAAAGGAAGTAAACCAATAGTCCGCCGGACTCTAGAAATTTGACAAGCTCTTTTGAGCGTGTCTCCAAATCACAAGCTACGGATTCCACAAGTTTGTCACTTTTCGCAACATAGGCTGTCATGCCTTCCTGTTGACCAATCTCAATTTGCTTAAGCAACTCTGGATCTTTGTCAAACAGATGCAAAATGCTCATGGGGTTGACGACTATGACATCATAGTCCTGTAAGGGCAACGCGCATCCAGTTGAAAGGTATGACTGGTCACCAAAGCCAGGGCAGTTAATCCGAAGAACGCGCTCTTTGACAATTGTCCTCATACTTGCCGCCTCTCCTAAAACTAGGAAGCATAGAAAAGCCAAAAGGAATCCCGTTGGTGTTCTTATACCC
>JACQVM010000445.1 GCA_016209785.1 Candidatus Melainabacteria bacterium
ATCTTGTATTGGGCTATGGCTTCCTCATACTTACCGGCGTTCAAGAATCTGTTACCAACATTGTAAAACTTATTCGCCTTCAGCCATGCCTGATAGCTACCTTTGCCGGGGAATTCGCCTGCGTAAGTAGGTAAGAAAGCAAACCCTTGTACCAAGCCCTGTACAAGAATGAGCAAGGCAACAAGAAGCACATTTAGTAACCACTGCCGCGATGTTATAGACAACTTGTAATTTATTTCCCGGCGGTGGGCAACATGATAAGTGCCGCCAGCACTGTTGTCAACAACCCAATTATGAATTCCTGATTTGCCCATAAACAACAACCTCTCCTATCCATATCTACATCTACCCAAATAATGATATTTGACTCCGCAATAATCATGCTCAAGTTCTAATACTTGTCCTGACGCCTTCCAGCCGGCATCTGTTGCTCTACTCAACTCGCCGCCTGACTGTAAAGCAACTTGAGTACGGTCCTTGTCCTTCGATAGGTGTAGAGTGATAATTGATTTGAGGTTGAGAAACACGCAAATGGACGTTGCACAGGTCCTAAAGGAAAAGAGAGAGTCCATTCTTGAGCTGGCAGCACAATATGGCGCCTCGAATGTTCGCGTTTTTGGCTCTGTTGCGAGGGGTGACTATTCTGAAGCAAGCGACCTTGACTTTCTTGTTGACCTTGAACCCAACCGCTCTCTCTTTGATTTAGGCGGACTGCTCATGGACCTCCAAGATCTTCTTGGATGCAAAGTAGATATTGGCACAACAAAGATGCTCAAAGCATCTATCAGGGAGCAGGTATTGAAGGAAGCAGTCCTTCTATGAGCAAAGTAGCTGAATCTTCCTGGCTGAAGGACATTGTGAAAGCCATCGAGAGAATTGAGCGTCATCCGCAGTACAAACGCGGTCGGCAAGGTTACGATAGTGATGAATACTATCGAGACGTGGTTCACTTGAACATCGAGCGCGTCTGTGAAGCCGCTAAGCATCTCTGCGACGAGCATGATTATGGTGAAAAATATCCCGATGTTCCCTGGCGTCAGATCATCGGCACCCGCATCATTACTGGGAAATCGAGGATGAGATCATTTGGAACATAGTTGAGCACCACTTGCCAAAACTCAAGCAGCGGTGCACCGAATGGCTTAGCAGCCTGTAGAACGGGTGTTATTTGACTCTGCATCAAGTTCTAATACTTGTCCTGCCGGCTTCCAGCCAGCACTAACTGCTACTCCTTTCACACTGCCGCCTGACTGGCTGGTTAGCACCATCGCTGTACAGTACCTATCTTCCCAAGAGACTATCGGTGCTTTCGTGGCTGAGTTGCTCCAAGAGCTTTCTCATGACACCAAGGCGATCGACGGAGCGTTCTGGCATCACCTCAGTCAAGACGGCCCAGATCTTTGTTGTACTCCGCTAAAGTCTTGGCCTACTGCTCCAGCAATCCGATGGTACAGAGTGGTAGCATTTGATGGGAGAAAAATCTGCTGATGGAATGAAATTTTTGCCGAGAGCACAAGACTCTATGGCGAAAACATTTCCACCAACACGTCCAGAACAGTGTCAGCTGTTGGCGCATCTATGACACCAAGATGTTTCACAAGGCGACTTCGATCTACAGCCCGGATTTGATCAAGCACAATCTGTCCGTTCTTTCCGCCAAATTGTACAGGCACTCGACTTGGGTAACTACGGTCGGCTGTGGTCATTGGAGCAATAATAACAGTCTGGATATAGCGATTGATCTCATTCGGGGAGATCACAACACAAGGCCGGCTTTTTTGAATCTCGGCACCCATTGTCGGATCAAGTGCAACAAGAAACACGTCAAAGCGCTCAGGACGCTTTACCACAACCATTCCCTCTCATCCCACTGGTTGGAAATTGGTTCGGCTATCACTGGTTTATCGTCGCCGCGCTTGGCCATTGCCTGAAATGCACGCTCCCAGCCACGCCTAGCAGTCGTTAGTGGCGAGACAACCAGACAATTTTTCCGAACTGTTAACTCAACCGCTGTGCCAAATCCACACTGCTCAATAAGTGGCTTAGGAATACGAATTCCTTGAGAGTTGCCAATCTTGATAATTTCAACTTTCATAATCCGTACCTTGTGATGTAACTACATTGTAATTACCCATGGTAATTGTTGTCAACCTTGTGCATAGCAAGAACACTCACATCCATGCATGCGTATATCCAGTCTCGTCATTAGATCCACTACCTGGCATCTATACTGAACTCACCATCAGCCAACAAAAAGCCACTATCACTTCTCGCTGCGCGATCATTAAACTCGCCTGCAAATTCGAGCGTTTTCATCGATCCTGACAGAGGTGACCGGAAGCTCCAATAATTTGTGTATCTGCGCAAACCACGATTGAAAAGAAAATTATGGAACAATAGTGAAGCATTTGGAACCAATAGTCAATATTTCAAGTAAAATGGAACCTGGTATAGTAATATAAGCAATTTTGGAACCCCATAAGAAACACTTGGAACCTCAAAGCCATGGAATTGCCTCTGCAAAAACCGGTAGTGTTTCAGGAATCGGCTCTTCCGCTTGGTACAAGTTTAGCCGGGCTATCTGCGCTTGTACATGCAATTAAGGTTCAGGCTCCCGTACGATATCCAGCCTGTATTTCCGAGCACAACATTAAGGGACACATCAAGGAACAAGGTACTTGGCGCATCTATAGTAAACGGCACGCGCTGGAGCCTACGGTCGAAGCACATCTTAACTTTGCGATGCGTTATGAACACATCGATCTGCTGGTGCTCAAGCGCATCTTCTTGGCGTTGCCTGCTGAGGCTGTGGCGCAATATGTTGAATTTGCCCCCACCAGCATATTGACACGCAGGGCTTGGTATCTCTATGAGCTGCTCACGGGAAACACGCTCAATGTACCTGACGCACCTAATGTCACGTCTGTTGATCTCCTCGATACCGACAAGTACTTCACCAAGCCCTGCGGCACATTATCTCGCCGCCACAAAGTTCGTGACAATCTTCTTGGCACAGTTCGCTTCTGCCCAATCATCAGGAGAACAG
>JACQVM010000439.1 GCA_016209785.1 Candidatus Melainabacteria bacterium
GGCTGGTTCCTCTATTAGGAATCTCCGGTACTTTTTACAGAGATCCAGAAGTTTGAAGCGCTGAATCTTAAATGCTGATCATGGAAGTAAAATCCCGAGGAGAGCCCGCTGTGGTATTAGTAGAACAAACTTCAAAGAAACAAACATTCCATTCTACTCCAGCACATGTAGATTGCTCAACCATAAACAAACACGATCACGCAAAGGAGCAATGACATGCTTTATGTAGTTGGCAACCGGACAGATCTCCTGCAGTTTCTTCCCAAACAGAGTGTTTGTGCTGAGGTTGGTGTCTTCACTGGTGCATTCTCAGAACAAATTGACCAGATTACTCGGCCAAATGAGCTCCACCTTATCGACACCTGGGATTTTTCTCTAGACTGGCAGACCATGTTTGCTCCCAAGGAGGAAGCCGGTCGGCACAACTTCGAGTCTTGGTTTAAGACTCTTGTGCCTGCTTACCAGGGTGGTGACCCATCACCTTTGTACCCCCAGATGTATGAGGACCTAAAGAACAAGTATGCCCAAGACAAGCGTGTGAGGCTTCACCGTGGCTACAGTCACGAGGTTGGGTCACAATTTCCAGACAAACACTTTGATTTTGTCTATCTTGATGCAAGCCATACATACGCAGATGTGCTGAGGGATCTCCTTGTTTATTCTGAGAAACTTAAAGACGGCGGCATCATCATGGGTGATGACTTTTACGATACCCTTGAACGACCATCAGACTACAAGTACGTAGGTACAGTGCAAGCGGTAAGTCAATTCCTCAAGCGTTCATCATTCAAGTGTTGTGCCATCACAGGTCCATCGGAATCAAACTTTGTCTTGTACAAGCAGAACTCTCCATACCTAGAGCATTTTTTTGATCAGTTGTACCGATCACAGTTACTTTTCATCGAGATCAATGATTCTCAGTTGGCCAATTACTGTGCCAAAACATTCACTTCTACAACTGGATACGAACGACGATTCGTGCCAAGCTTCTAAAGGCACATTGTCACCAATCACCTACCTAACATAGCAAATGTACGCAGACCACTACCTCAAACAACATGTCTGTGACCCTGATCGAAGGGCTCATCTTTTAAGAATTGAAGCTATGCTTCAAGAACACCCTTTTCCACCACAACTGGTAGTGGAGAACACTTCGTACTGCAATTTACGATGTGTACATTGTTGCCATCGTGAGATGATCCGTCCGCAGCGCCATATGGAGCGGGATATTTGGAACAAGATTGTTGAGGAGGTAGGTTCTACTGCGCCCAATTGTGAGCTGTGGCCAACATTTTATGGCGAGGCTCTAATCCTTGGTGATAAACTTTGGGATCGCCTTGACTATGCCCGTCAGGTAGGATGTCGCAATCTGGTGTTGAACTCCAATGGCACGTTACTGCATCGCAATGACAACATTGAAAAAGTGCTCCAATCGCCACTTAAGCGGTTCATTTTGAGCCTCGATGGTCTAAACAAAGAAACCTTCGAGCAGATTCGTGTCCGGGCCAAATGGAGTGATGTTTACCCAGCCGTTGTAGAGCTTTGTCGAAAGCGTGTGGAGCGCAAACAAGAGTACCCCGTCATTATTGCTCAATTTTCTGTCATGCACCAGAACGCCCACGAAATTGAAGCATATTCAAAATACTGGCATGCAATGGGGGCTGAAGTGAAAATACGGCCCATGTTGGAGTGGACTGCATCAGGCTCGGTGCGCACTGATACCATCGTTCATGAAAGCAACTTTCGGATTGCCTGTCCATGGGGCAATAACACCATGGCTATCCATCAGGACGGGTCAGTTGTAGCTTGTGCTGTTGATTACGAAGGTCGATTGAAAGCAGGTAACGTCCGCGACAAAACAATTGCTGAACTCTGGCAGATTTTAGAGGCACAGCTACGAACTGCACATCGTGAGCATCGCTGGAGCGACATTCCTGCTATCTGCAAAGGCTGTAGCGACTGGCAGACAGCAGGTGCTTCCTACGAAAATGAGACAGTTGAAGGTACGCGACCATTCTGGTACTACAGTGATTAGGATGTCCACCTGCTCTTAGAGCTGACGAACTTGTGCAAGAGCCTTTTGTGCTGCAAACAATTCTATGGCATGGATGATAACGGTGCTGGATGAATTCTTGGTATTTGCGTTTCGAACTAATAACTTGGAGCCTTCTGGGAATTCTTCCACCACAAAGTACACTGACTGTCTTGAAGCGCTTGCCTCAAGACACCGCTCCAGAAGAATCTTCGCTAGATCACTGGCTACAATGGATATTCCTACCTTTCCTGTTTTTACTGTCAGATCGATTCTTAGAAAACCATCGATGCGTCTTTGACAGATAGATTTTGGGCAAGGCAGCGTTGCCGCATATTGCCAGCATGCAGGAGATGTCTTTATTTCCACTTCACTGCTGTCAATCTTAGTTACTTTGCTTGGTGCCCAGCCTTCATATGAGAAAAAGTCCTGGATTGGCCAATCTATATCCACAGCCTGTGTGCTGCTGACTAAGAAAAGTTCCTCGGCTGGATCCTTGAAAGAAGCCCTGAGTATCTCTTTTGCGTCTATGCCATCGTCTCTATAGTCACCATAGATGTCTCTCCTGCAGGGTTGCCGTTTTAGTCTTTCAACTTTGCTGAGGGCGGTATCAAACAGTCTATCCAGAGTGCACTCTTTCCTGATTACTTCTTGCATTTCTGCAACAATTTGAGCTCGCTCCTCGGGGCGCTCCAGATAGTAGTCTATTTTTTTATTAAGTTCGTCGGCATCCCTGAAAAAGATACGCTTTATTCCAGTTCCAAACAAGCGTAGCAAATCATCTTTGGGATCGCATAAAGCAAATCCTCCACTGGCTACACAATCCACTAGCTTAGATGGCACCCCCTGGTAAATAAGCCCGTTGGTTAAGCAAACGTTTACTTTGGCTGCGGCATACACTCTAGGAAGTTCATTAAAGTGATGGTGGTTGCCACCCAATCTAATGTTAGGATAAGTCTTCAAAAGCTCTGCGCTGTTTGGGTCGGCGAAAAGTCCATAAATGCTAATCTGGTGCTTGATCTGTCCGATAAGGCTCAGCCTTACCAGAGTCGTGGATGCGTGCCAGACAAGAAATCGGTAATAGTCCCAATAAGGATATCGATTACTCCATAATCCATAGCTATCTCGTACCTCGCTTGAAAGACCCTCAATCTCATTTCGCATCAGGCTGTAAGTTGGCTGTTCAAGAGCACGGGACTTGGCAGTGCAGATTCTTGCAGTGAGTTGCTGCAGAGTCTCATCTTTCCAGTATTCATGTTGCATTACATAATCCAGGTAAATGTTGCCACAAAATGCCACGTCAACTTCAGGAGGACACGACCGGTTCGCCATGCCAAACCTGATGAAAGCTGGGAAAGTAGAAATTGGATACCAATGAACATTTGCTGGCTCCACCAACCCCAATTCAGCGACTGCTGACATGTGCCCACTATCCCATGAAAAGTGCAGTAGGTTTGGAGACCTCATTGTCTGGAACCAATCAAATGGGCTGACAACATCAAGTGAACTTACAGGACAGACATTACTTTTAATTGGTGTGTTAGATGTTCGAACAACCTGTTGATCCGCAGCTCTCTTTGCTATATAGAAGAGCGAATTAGCAAGTGCCCCCAAAGGATCATCCCATATTGCAACAATTGGTCTGGTCACAAACTTGAAGAGATTCACGGGACTGGTCATGCTTAGCAAAATAAAGTTGTAATTTGGAGCAATAAAAAAGTCTGGATTAAAGTGCAATACTTTCTCAATCAATTCTGCTGTTGGATTTTGGGCAGAGTGATAACTAATCTGCAAAACCACGACGCCCCGCCTTTCCAGAGCCTTGATCATGTCTGTAGTTCTAAGCCACATGATCTGCTCGAAACTTTGTTCGTCCGTTGATGTCGTGATAAAAACAGCCTTCATGCTTCCTCAGTACTTGTATCCAGGCTGTACCTGATTAAGTACTGGGTGCCTGATATCAGTACTTTTCCCACCAAGATGCTAACATAACTGGTCAGGGGCGCTCCTACAATATCTATCTTCAGGCGACCTCGCTGTCCTTGATGATGAGAGTAACTTGTTTGCCCAGCTTATTGAGATACTTAATCAGCGTATCCAAAGTAAAAAGATCAATGCGGCTGCCGCATAGCTCAGCAATTCGTGGCCGAGCAACGCCGATCACTGTGGCTGCTTCAGCTTGCGTCCAGCCGCGTTCTGCAATTATCTCCTCAATGGCAATCATCAGCGTGCTGCGCATGAAGAGGTTATTGGCTTCTTCTTCGCTCTTGCCCATGTCTGTAAACACGTTGCCCGAGCTTACGTAGTGCTCCCGTTGATAGCTGTTGCTGGCTCTAGCCCTTGCCTTGCTTGGTTTTCTCTTTGCAGTATTTTTGGAGATCGGCATATTCAGTCCTCGCAATTTCGATGTCTTTGTTGGCGGTGCGCTGTGTCTTTTTACCAAAGCAGTGCAGCACGTAGATTGCTTCTGGGAAGTTGGCAATGTAGATCACCCGGTATTCGTCTGGTCGGTGCACTCGTATTTCGATGGCACCAGCACCTACTGAGGTCATTGGCCGCCAGTCAGCCGGAGTTTTCCCGAACTGAAAACATCGCACATTCAAGTTTTACTAATCGAGGATAATCCAGATGATGCCGTGCTTCAGTTAGATCTCTCTTAAGAATAAACCAACCGCTGCTGTTATGCTTAAAACCTGGCTTCATCTAGACCTTACAAGAAACTAAGATCCATAAAATGTGTATGGACCAGTACGAAAAAGAAAGGAGCGAAGTTGAGCGGGCTGCTAAGCATTATTACCATACCGCTTTGCAGCTTGGCATTGACAATCGCACAAAGAAATTTGTTATAGAGCGCTGTCGGCCGTTCCTCAAAGGTCCTAAGGTACTTGAGCTTGGCTATGTTGATGGCAGTTGGAGCGAGCTTATCGTTGGCAGCGGTTATTTGCTAGACATTGTCGAAGGAGCCAGCAAGCACGTAGGACACGCCACAAACAAGTTCAGCAATGTATCCGCAGTACACATATTTCATGAATTGTTTCAGGAATTTACCCCGACTGACCCGTATGACACTGTTATAGCTGCAGATATGCTGCGATACCTAGCCGATGCATCTGGTTTTTTGAGAAAGGTCCGGAATTGGCTGTCCGATGACGGTGTTTTGATTGCCACTGTGCCAAACAGCCGCTCACTGCACCGCCGAATTGGGGCGTTGATGAATCTAGAGTCAACACCAACAGGAGCCAATATACGGGACATTGAGGTTGGCAACCAGAGATCCTATGATCGCTATGAGTTCCGAAGTCTACTTCTGAATGCAGGTTACACAATCAATGAACTGCGTGGCTGTTTTCTTAAACCACTTTCAAGTGCACAAATGGAGTCGTGGTCCGATGAAATGCTAGAAGCCTTCCTTCAGATTGGCAATGAACTTGAAGATTATTGCTGGTTTCTCTATGCAGTTTGCCAGAAAACTTAGGAATACGCATGTCAACGGGATTTACAGTATTGAATGATATCCTCGATCAGCTAGACATACAGCCTGGTGATCTGGTTCTTCTGCATAGCTCTTTCAGATACCTGCGTTATCTGGGCATGTCACCGCAGGAGATCTTGCAGACAATCTTGCAAAGGCTGTCAGAAGAGGGGACGCTTGTGCTTCCGTCATATAGCTGGAATCTCGACCGCTGGCAACGTCCATGGAAGGGATACAAGGATTATTTTGAGCAACGACCAGTATTTGATCTTGAAAATACGGCAAGTAATCTAGGCGTGCTTTGCGAGTGCTTCAGAAAGATGCCGGACGTGAGACGCAGCCTTCATTACTGGTGGTCAATTTGTGCAAGAGGACCATTAGCAGCTGAGCTAACCGCTAGACAGGAGAAGATAATTCATCCATTCGGGCCGGGGTCTTCCTATGACTTATTGCAACTGCATGGCGTGAAGTTGCTGGGCTTGGGAGTTACCCTTAACACAAGCAGTCTGGCTTTTGTTCCTGATTTCCAATTGGGCGATGGGCATACTCAGAGCCTTTTCACTCATCAGCCAATAAAGGGGCTGGTAGTGGATGAATTTGGGCAGACAAGAGAGACTAATAGTTTTACTTTACTTCCTGAAGTCGTTCGTGCTGTCAAGCCACAGCAATTGATTGAATGTAGTGCTGTGTTAAGCAAAGCAGTCAGGCGTGCAGACTTCGGAGTCACCATTCAATTTTCATACAGTTTTTCTCTCTATTGCCAGGAAGCTCTACGCCTTGGTCGGGATGCCTGTAAGGCTGGCTCGGCAGTTCCATGGTTGCTTGAATACCCTCTAAAGGTGAACCTTGCAATTGGACATAGGATGTCCAAATTATGAACATTCAAAAGAGAAACCAGAACTATGAGCTGGCAGGAAAGAAACTGATACAACCAGAAGCATTGCTTCAGCGCCTGGTACAGATTCCTTCTTATTCAAGCGTAGAGGAAATTCAAATGCTAGTCGTAGAGCTCATGCACAATATTGGGCTGGAAGTGCAAACATGCCTGTCCGAGTCAGTAATCGGCAATGGGCTAACAAACGTTGTCGGCAAGCTAAGTGGAAAGCTCCCTGACTGCTCTAAATCACTTATGCTAGTTGCTCATGCAGACACGGTACCTCTAGAGCCGTTGGATCGCTGGCAGCATGAACCTCTCTCAGGAATGATAGAAGATGGAAGGATTTATGGACGCGGGGTGATGGACGACAAGGCTGGTATTGTTCTGATGCTTGCTGTTGCAGAAGCCTTGATTCGGGAAGGAGTCTCACTTGGAGGAGACTTGATTTTAGTCTCCGCTGCTGATGATGAATCTAGCGGAGATGGTTTTAGAAAGCTATTTATAAATGGTATCAAGCCAGATGCCTGTTTGATGCTTGATGGAGCTAAACTGCATCAGATTGGCTATGCGCACGCCGGGTGCCTTTGGTATCGTATGCATGTAGTAGGTTCGACTACTGCATGCAACAACAAAGCAGCAAATGCAGTTGAGAAAACAATCCTCATCCTAAATAAACTCTTTCAAATGGCGTCAAGCTTCAATCAAAGAGTGCAAGATCCTTATACTTGTTTTGAGAACCCTGTGCGATTGAATGTCTGCAAAATTGAAGGTGGCGAATGGCTGGGAAACAATGCCGCCTCTTGCATTACTGAATTCAGTATGAACTTCATCCAACCAGAAAAACTTGAAACCATTAGAAGGTCAATTGCTGAGGTCATATCGGCATGTGTACAATCTGATGATTGGCTGATAAATCATCCGCCAACTCTTGAGCCGGTCTATATGGCATTCGACCCGTATGAAAGTCCGTTGAAGAGTAGCTTCTTCAAGACTATTGAAAGAGCTCACGTCAAGGTCACTGGACGTGTTTTGGAGCCGCGCAGTATAACGGGCTGGTTTCATGGGGCAGCCTTTGAATGCCCTTGTTTCTTGTATGGGCCGGGCAATGGAGGCGCAGCACACGGCATTGATGAGTATTTTGAATTATCCAGTTTTGAGACTATGATCCCGGCTATAGTCGAAATCACCAAGCAATGGTGCAACAGCAATGATGGTGTAATTTGCTGATTGTGGTTGCCCAAACCAACTCATATAGCAATCTTCTGCGGCAGCTCTCGCACATACAGCCCCACCTGAACCTCAGTGGTGCCTCCAGGGTTCTTTGTGCTTGGGAATTGCAGTGAGAATGTCCTAACTCTTCTGAAACCGTTTCCTTGGCTACGAACGTAGGTACCGAGCCAGCGATAGTAGGGATAGCGCACTGGCAGACATGAAAGGCCTTGAGCACAACGCGATACAACTTCAGCAAGATCATCATCGAAAAGTAGAACTACTTTTGGAGGTCCAGAACTATCTAACATTTTCTCGGGTGGAACACGAGGATCACAACCTATAAAACCTGCAGTTGGAAACGTTCCATCCAAGCCAACCATATAAAACTGAAGTGCATTGGGAAATCCATAAATTGGAATATCAACGAACCATTCCTTGCAGGTAAGCAAGCGATTCATTTCGGCGGCCATTAGTTTTGTAGTTTCTCTATTGTGCAAATCGCATTCTCGCGAAGTTAGAATAGGCTTCATCTGGCGATCATTGGCATAAACGCTAACGGCTAAGACAACACAAGCACAAACCACAGTAACGGCGTTCAAGTATTTTCCACCATATTTTGTCAGAAGCCCACCAGCAATAAGAGACCAGCAACAGAGCCATACAAAGAAATAATAGGAAAGACCAATAAACGAGTTTTTGTTTGACGTGATGGATGCAACAACGTACAGGCAAAGCGCGATAATCGAGTAACATATCGCCGGATAATCTATCTTCCTGGAACGTAAGGTGCTATAGACTAAACACAGAGCAGCAATTACTAACAATACTACACTCCCAGTTCCCATATGCAC
>JACQVM010000440.1 GCA_016209785.1 Candidatus Melainabacteria bacterium
GTTAAGCCGAGCGCCGTGCGCGCTCATGAATCCTGTCCATTGAGGTAGCGCTCTGGCAGCCTGTCGAGCTCATGCTTGTTATGCATGGGGGTCCGGCAGGCTGCCATTCAGCATTGACGTGTGGCGAGCCGAGCCCGGCGTTAACGCCGGGTCTTTCAGCAGTAGATGTGGCAGGGATTCAAGCCCCTGCCCATTCCTTGTCCTCACCCCGCCCTTAAAAGGGCGGGGATTTGAAAGGCAAGCGCAGAGACATTCTCCAGGACTTATGTCCTGGTGAAACTTTTCTTACGGCCTTGTGTATTAACGTGTAGATAGCTGTTTGGGGGTTGGACAATGCAAGAGAGAATATATCGCAGAATAATTGCTGAGACAGCGTATGTACTTGTATCCACTGCCATTGGTACGACGGTTGTCCTTAACTATCCAGAGCACTTTGGGCTGGCTATGGGCTTTGTGTTCGGTGCACGTGCAGCATTTGATTTGGGGCGATTAGTCCAAAAGCGCGCACTTAGCAGCCACCACCTTCTTGTTCGTGTGTGCTCTGAGTAAGTTGGGAGGAACATAACATGAATCCTTATCTTGGACCCCGATCTTTAATTGTGCCTCTTTCACGCAATAAGAGATACACAGACGGTGAAGATCTCGACAAGCGACCAACCATGAAAACATTGCGCTCAGCACGAACAGGTTTGCTCTCAGCGGTGGTAAGAATAGTAAGTTCTACTTGCAAGATCTTTGCGTCGGTAGCAATGCAGGGTCTGGCACCGCGTAAGATAACCAGATGTGGACGTGCCGGACATGTTGTTGATTTGATGACTTACCAGCCAACTATGAGAGCTCCAAAGTGTGTTCAGTGTGGCCAGGAGATCTTTTGGGGTGATCGTGTTCGTGAACTTAGAGATTGTCGTAAATAAACTTAGCATTTACTAGTTTCTCAACCTGGATGACAACTTAAGCGGGTACGTTAAATAAGGGTAACTTTGGGTTAACCATACAGCAAGGCGCTACCTCATCAAAGTTAGCGGGCATAATCTCAGTAGTTACCTTGAAGGCAACGCTTAAGCAAGACAATTACCTTACGTTGAGCGAGAACAGGTATATGAAGGCACGGTTGAAAGTTGTCGATCGGGGACTTATTCTGTTTTCAATACCGGTGCTGTTTATGTTGGCACTGTTTTGGCTTTTGGTGCAAACACAAAAGGCCAACGAAGAAGCTCAGACACGACTAATTGACTCCAAGGAAGTCATAACGCAGACAGAGACTTTGCTGAGAAGCTTTGTTGATGCAGAAAGTTGTGTACGTGGATTTGCCATCACTGGAGACAACGGTGAGGTTGCTGCACTAACAAGCAGTATGAACAGTGCTAGGCAGACTCTGGATCACTTACGGCAGCGAATACCTGACTGGCCTGCCCAAGAAGCAATGATTGCACGCATTGAGAGACAGTCCTCGAACACGCTGGAGTTATTGTCCCAAGCCGAGCATGTGATGCGTCTGGGCAGTAAGGAAAAGGTTGCTGTGTTGATCAAATCCCAAGCAGGATCGAGGAGCATTGATACTCTGCGCCGTGAAATATTGTCCTTGCTCCAGGAACAAATCTCTTTGGATGCAGCTAGGCAACTGGCGCTTATTGAGCACTACCAACGGTTAAGTTGGCAGCTAGGGATAGGAATACCTATTGCCATTGCAATAACCTTGCTTCTTTCACTGCAGTATAGCCGGTGGATAGTAGCACGTATTTGGAGGCTTACACAGCAGGCGCAAGAAATAGCAGAAGGAAAAGTGTCATCGGCTGTTAGCAGTGGCAGTGATGAAATTGCTCAGTTAAGTAAGGCAATTTGTGACATCGGAAAGTCTATTACTGGCGTAACCGCTCCCGAGCGTGCTGCTCTTGAAAATGTCTCGGATGTGATTTGCGTTGTTGATCCGGAGGGGTGCTTTAAAAAGGTAAGCCGAGCAAGTATGGATGTGTGGGGCTATTCACCTGAACAACTTGTGGGACGCAATCTGCTTAATATAGTAGTTTCTGAGGAAGTGACACTAACAAGACAGTGGCTGAAGGATGTGGTATCGGGAAAAGTTGTTCTAGACTTTGAGAACCGTTCGTACCACAAAGATGGTTCATTAGTTACTGTTATGTGGTTTGCTCACTGGTCCGATGCCGATCAGTCACTGTCTTGTGTTGCCCACGATATTACTGCACGCAAACGAGCAGAGAGGGACTTGCAAACAGCTAAGGAAGCAGCCGAAGCTGCCAATATGGCCAAGTCTGAGTTTCTTGCCAACATGAGCCATGAAATCCGAACACCAATGAATGGCATACTGGGCATGACAGAGCTTTTGCTTGATACCAAGCTTTCCGCGGAACAAAGAGACTACGTTGTTGCAGCCAAGAAGTCTGCAGATGCCCTTCTAACGGTAATCAATGATATTTTGGACCTGTCGAAGATTGAAGCAGGAAAGCTCGAACTTAATGACAGCGCTTTTAATGTTCGTGATACTGTAGGCGATATCATGAATGCTTTTGCTGTGCGGGCCCACCAGAAGGGACTCGAGCTGGCCTCGCATATTAGCCAAGCTGTACCGCAGGTGTTGACTGGCGATCCATATCGGTTAAGACAAGTTCTTGTAAATTTGGTCGGAAATGCAATTAAGTTTACTGAAAAGGGTGAGGTTTGCCTGGACGTTTGTTCTGAGTGTATTTCCCCAGAAGTAGTTTCCTTACACTTTAAGGTAATGGATACAGGAGTCGGGATCTCGGCAGAACAGCACAATGCAATTTTTGATGCATTTGTGCAAGGCGATAGCTCTTCCGCTCGAGCCAATGGTGGCACTGGATTGGGCTTGACCATTTCAGATCGATTGGCTCAGATGATGGGAGGGCGTATTTGGTTTGACAGCTCCGTGGGATGTGGTACTACATTTCACTTTGTGGCACCCTTCCTTCTGTCCCGTCAAATTCCTGCAACACCGTTGCTGACGCGATCTAACCAGCTCCGGAATTTATCAGTACTTGTGGTCGATGACAATGCCACCAGTAGGCGTATCTTAGAGGAGATGCTGACAAGCTGGCAAATGAAGCCAACAAGTGTTGAAAATGGGCATGAGGCGGTTAAGCTGTTAGTGAGCGCACGGCAAGCCAATGATGAGTTTTTGCTTGCGTTGATTGATGCTAATATGCCTGGCTTCGATGGATTCTCGTTGGTTAGAAAAATCAAGGAAGATCCTATGCTTGCCCAAACGAAGATTGTCATGCTAACTTCTCCGGGCAGTGGTGATTATGCGCTACGCTCCAAAGGATTAGAGATTGCTGGGTACCTTATGAAACCCATCCAGCAGTCGCACTTATTGGATGGCATTATGACAGCACTGGGTGTGTCGGTGCTGGAGGAAACTACATCTAGTACTAGGAGCGCTGAAGCGATAAGCACTAGCAAACACTCATTGCACGTGCTTCTTGCTGAGGACAATATAGTCAATCAAAAGATGGTAGTTCGCAGGCTGGAGAAGTGGGGGCATACGGTTGTTCTAGCTAATAATGGACAGGAGGCGCTAGAGTGGCTGAATAAAGAACATTTTGATCTTGTACTAATGGATTTACAGATGCCAGGCATGGATGGGCTGAGCGCAACTGAGGCCATTAGAGAAAGGGAAAGAACCACCGGCAAGCATGTACCTATTATTGCCTTGACTGCTCATGCATTAAAAGGTGATGCTGAACGTTGTTTGCAGGCGGGGATGGATGATTATGTTGCTAAACCGATCGATTCTGAGAGGCTTTTGGAAGTTATCTCTAAGCTGATGCCTGAGACACGGACATCTAGCAGGTCAAACAAGCCGCGGCAGGAATTGACCATTGACACCGACGAACTGCTGGAGCTTGTCGGTGGTGATATGGAGGTTCTTAAGGAAGTGACTCAACTGTTTCTTCAAGAAGGACCAAAGCTTATGGACAGAGTGCGCATTGCGCTGTCTGCAGGTGACATACGTGAGTTAAAGTCGGCAACACACAGCTTTAAGGGGGCCATTTCAAATTTTGCGGCTAAGGCTGCTCTAGATGCTGTAACAAGGCTTGAGCGCTGTGCTGAAAGACGTGACTTGTCCTCTGCTCAACCAATTCTTGTATTCTTAGAGCAGGAGCTCGATCGTATTACAGAGGCTCTGACCCAACTGGTCCAAGGTGATAAACCTAAGTCGGTGTAAGCACCCAGTCCTTAAGGGCTGGGGTTTGACGGTATCGCTAAGTCTCTCTGGGCTCTCCAGAGCTGTATGGCTCTGCCAGTGGTGCTGTTTGGGTGACATGTAGTGGTAAATGTCTGGGGAAGACACTGACAACGCAAGCCATTGGCAGCGAGAAAATAATGCCAAGCATTCCATCTACGCGGGCACCAATCATTATTGCTACAAAGATTAGGATGGGATGCAACCCTATTACATTACCAATATAACGAGGTGCCAGCACATTGTCCTTGAGCTGTTGCAGCACATTAAACACGAGTGTAAGCACAATTATTTGTACAATTCTGTTGGCTGGAAATGTAATTCCATGTATTGCTACAGAGATAATGGCAGGTGCAAAGCCAATGGGTGGTCCAATGACGGGAACAACTTCCCACACAGCCAGAAATGCACTCAAAAGCAGTGCATACTGTACCCCAAACAGTACATAAACTCCTAGCATCACAAGACCTGCAAGAATTGCCAGAACCACTTGCCCGCGAAAAAATGCTTGAAGGTTGTCATCTACATCAGATGCCATAAGCTGAAGGGCGTTGTGGTACCTTTGGGGAAACAACTTGATGACTGCATCTTTGATGCTATGTCCTTCCAACAGAAAGTAAAAGGAGACAACGAAGATGCTTATGGCATACAGTACCCAGGCCATGGT
Source organism: Candidatus Melainabacteria bacterium (assembly GCA_016209785.1). Classification (GTDB taxonomy): domain Bacteria; phylum Cyanobacteriota; class Vampirovibrionia; order Obscuribacterales; family Obscuribacteraceae; genus JACQVM01. Next base: position 4,890 of record JACQVM010000440.1, read on the forward strand.
TGACATTGTCATTTCACTGATCTTGCCAATAACAGCTCCTGGCTCCGGCTTAGGAATATTGGAAATGACACCTGTGACAATATCGACTGCTCTGACATTTATTTGAGCAGCTTGCAACCTGGACTCCAGGGGTGTTAATGCCTGGGTAACAGTAGTGAGCAGCTCAGGAAGCTTGGCAAAGACGCTGTCAATCAACTGAGAAATTTGATACACCATGGCTGGTACTACAAGGA
>JACQVM010000441.1 GCA_016209785.1 Candidatus Melainabacteria bacterium
CGACTGAATGATGCTCACACGCTGTCGCATGCCGCCGGAAAGCTGTGAGGGGTATAAGTCCAGGTGTTCGGGCTTGAGGTGGAACACACGAAGATATTCACTGATTTTAGCCTCCACCAGTGCTCTGGAGTGTGGCACAATTTCGGAAACCAGCAGTAGATTATCTTTTACAGTCCGCCAGGGCAAAAGAGCGTCGCTCTGGAAGATGTAGCCTATGCGCCCTGCTCCAGAATCAGAGCGGATCTTTATCTCACCAGCAGATGGTTCAAGGAGTCCGGCAAGTACATTCAGCAGAGTAGTCTTGCCACAGCCGCTCGGGCCAATCAGGCCAAGAATCTCACCTGGGCGAAGCATAAAGGAGACGCCTGATAATGTCCTCTGGGCCTCATGAGATTGATTTGGGTAAGCAAAGCTTAGTTCTGAGACTATTAGGACAGGATAGTCTGCCCCCAGATTAGGATAGGCCTTTTCATTAATACACTGCACTTGCGCAACCTTAAGAGCTACCTTTGCCGGTTGCATTATATGTATACGCACCGAAGCAGACATCGGGGAAATCACGTAGTGTAAAGCACACGGACGGCCTCATTGGGTGACGTCATGGGCAAACTTCATGTTAACGTTCGTCTCGAAAGAACCATCGCCCTTTATGTCACCGGTTCGGCGGCGCAACAAAATTGCCTTATCCCAGGCTTCTTTTGTCATCACTGGTGTTGACGGAATCGTTCCTTCATCAAGCATGCGCCTTAATGCTGCTCGCAGAATGCTGTCGTCCACTTCCGGGAATTCCTTTTTTGCAATCTCAATGGTTCCATTAAAGTTGCCATGAATGTATTTCATTGCTCTGGCCAGCGCCTTTACCACCGAGCGGATAGTATCGCCATTTTGGTCATGATAATAGTCGGCAACTGTTAGTCCCGTTATGGCAAAGTCTCCAAATTCCTTCTGCAGTGACAGGACAACATGAGCGCCCTGACTGACCGCAATTGAAGCTGCCGGCTCCAATTCCATCGCGATGTCTGCTTGGTTTGCCTTGACCATAGCTACAATGCTTCCTGTGGGTGCTCCTTGCACGATCTTTGCCTTTATCGGTCTGCCTTTGTTCTGGAGAATCTCCTTGATCACCGTATAGTTGGTTGACGGTGCTGTAAAAGTAGCAATTCTAAGACCAGCCAGCTTTGTAACATCGTGGATGGGCTTAATGTCATCCCTGAATGCCACTCCCCAGAAGGGAACACCATTCACAACCGAAGCTACAACCTTGCCACCCTGCCCGTGCTCTCTGGCAATGGCAGTGAAGGTAGGATCAGCAACACCAAACTGCGCATTGCCGCTCGAGACAGCAGCAAAAGTTTTCTCATCGCCTCCTGTGCTAATAAGCTTGACGTCGAGCCCCTCATCGTTGAAGTAGCCATTGTCTAAAGCTACATACAGAGGGAGATAGAGAAAAATGTGACCGAACTGGGCAATAGTGAGCGGCTTGCGTGAGCCAACACCAGTTGGGTCACTGACAGCTGCTGGTTGCAGCCGAGTGCATCCAACTACCAGAAGGCAGCAGAGGAGAACAAATGGCGGCAAGCTTCTCATAATCATGTGAGTAAGGTTACTCCCACAAAAGGCGTTGAGCTAGACTAGGTCCCATGCCAAAGTACTTCTCCAGCAGCTCAGGCTTTGTTGTTGTAGCAACAATAAAGCCTGGGCTTACATATTTGTTCCAAGCGGACTGAAAGGATTCACGCCCTTTTTCAGATCTAGCCAACAGTTTAGGCACACCATGATAGCTAGCTAAGCGTGGCTCAGCCTTGCCGGCGAGATATGCTTTAAAGAAGGCTTTCTCTTGGCTGTTCTCATTGCGCCCGACCGTAGCGTATTCATATTTAGGAATAAGATAGGGCTGATTGGTGATGGGTGCTAGTGCCTCATTTAAGCATCTGGCAAAATACTGTGAGTGCTCTGGCTCAACATCATCTAAAAAGACACGATAAGACCCATCAGAGCGTAGCGTGACCTTAATTGACTCTCGGCTTATGCTGGGCGGTAAAAGCCGTATCTCTTGTAAGGAAGACAGTATTGCAGTGCCAATGTCTACAAGCGAGGACTCTTGAGTATTAGGTTTGCATGTTTCGTTTTTAAGCCTTCCGTATAGTAATTTATGCTTGCGTCTACCTAGCACCACCAGCGCAACCAGGGGAAGCAACGCTGCATATAGGCTAATGCCCCAACCATAAAGGACATAGGCTAGCATGGCCGACACTGCCGCACCTACGCCACCATACTCCCACCATATGCCATACAAGTTGGCTCGCAACTGTCGAGCATGAGTTTTGTAGTTAAGATCTCGGCGAATGTGTGGTGGGGTTAGATTTAGCTTCCTGAGTCTTGAGACTTCAACGGCACCCAGGCAGCGATTATAGTATGGTTGCCCGACCTTCCAAAGATTGTAAATCTGGTCTCGCGCAAGGGCTCTGCCTGTCATCTCCTCATTGAATTCATTGAGGGAAGCAAATACCTCTGAGGCAGTCAGCTCAGAAAAGGCCGGGTGAACATGGCCGACACCACACTCAATTTGTCCATCATCAGAAATGCCAAAGTAACCTTCATGCTTACGGACAAAACGGTAGTAGTCGTTAAGCCCTTTCTCGAGGGCAGGGGCAATTGACACTATGTCCCAGTTGTTGGCTACTTTCCTAGTACCCAAGGGATCATTGGCATTAAGACGGATGGATCGCCCGCGCAATTGCTTTACAGATACAGCCGAGGTAGCAGTTGTCAGATCAATTAAGGTATTTAAGGACTGGCTGTCCCAACCCTCGCCAAAGATGCCACGGGTGCCTATCAAGCATTTGGTAATCCCCCGCTCAAAGAGATGAGTTGCCATACCAACATAAAGACGAGTTTCCCATTGAGACACACCTGCTGTAATCTCAACAAAGCAATTCTCTGGCTCTTGCCTGGCAATCAGCTCGAAACTGTATCCCTGGCCCCTTATATAGTAGCGTGAGGCCTCCAGGAATTGGCTGGCAATTCTTTTGTCAACCAACAAGAGCGATCCTGTGACAAGGCAAGGGTTAATCCACTGGCTAACGTCATGTGCTAAAAGTTCTCGAAATGCTGCTGTTGCTCCCCCTGCTTCCGGATCAAGAACACCCCGCAGTATCTTGGTTGTTGTCTGAGAGGCACGCTCAAAATCAGTTACAACCACAGCACGCAGGCGATCCTGAAGAGTTTGGTATTCAAGATCAAGAATTTTAGCTACTGCTTGTGGCTTACCTGTACTGTAAGCAAGCACCCTGTCTACAGGTGAGGCCTGGCGCCGGATGCCACGTTCAGTTAAAGCATAGCCAAGCCTGCGCACTGCAGTTCTAATTCGCTCATAAAGCTCATGATCTTCCCGACTGGCGCTTACTTTTAGCTTATGCAATGCATAATCCTCCAAAAGCAGCATCCAATCATCAATAAAAGGTGACTGCATCAGGGACTCTGAGAGCTCAAAGTTCTCAGGAAGAGGCAGTCGCTGCTTCCACATGTACCGTACGGCAGCTTGGGCAAGCTCTGGTTGCTTGCTAACAAAAGCTGGCCAGTCTTGGCTGTCGGCAACCCGTTGGCCAATCCAGCTACTAAGCGCAGGGCTCTGGTCTGGTGAGACCGATTGGGTGAGGTCATCTATAAGCACATGAAACTCATCATGCTGAGATTCCAGGAAGGCCATTTCAGTATCGGTTGGCTCCGTGAAGAAAACTAGATCCTGAAATGGGGCCAGTCCACCTTCTTTTACCAGCGCTGGAGTCGGCACCTGATAATCAATATCACCAACCAAAGACAAATAACGTGCCTGCCGGTTGGCTGACTTGCCCTCTGGAGGAGTCCCTGTCAAGCCAATAATTAATGGATCATAGAGCCGTTTGACCAGGTGAGTCATGACTGAGGCCCAGTAATCTGTAAGATGGTGGCATTCGTCAAAGACAATCAGGCGAAAGTTTTGCCTGCGTAAAGCCTGCAGAAGCTCAAGCGCATTCTCATGTAAGACGTCATTGAGATCCATAAGCTCTGTCAGCTGACGTCTCAGGCGGCTTGCATGCCTGGACATCTCCTTGCTGTAATACTGCC
>JACQVM010000442.1 GCA_016209785.1 Candidatus Melainabacteria bacterium
CTCGACATTCTGATAGAACATCTTGCGGCAGCCACTCTGAACGATTAATAACCAACAGCAACTTTTCTTGATTGTAGTGAGCCTTAAACGTATCCAGACATTTACGGGCGTTTAAAATTGCAGCCCAGTTGTATTCAGTTAATACAACTACATGATCTGCTAAATCCAAGGTTGCTATGGCTCGTTCATCTAACAGGTTTTTTGGAAGATCCACAACTGTAAATCTAAACTCTAGTTTGGCCGTAAACAAAATTTCCTGGACCTGGGCAGCAAAAATGTCACCAATATCTTCCAGCTCGGGCGGCGCAGCCAAAATACTTAGCCTGTCATCATACTTGGTCATCAAGTTGCGCAAATAAGTTGCATCAAAATTAGTGTGCGAGAAATCTATGGTGCTTAAGCTAAAGGAAGGCTCTAAGTTGAGGTAATGGGCAACCATCCCAAATTGCAGATCTAGATCAACAATGCAAGTTTCCCCATACTTGCCCAGGTACCCACCTAAATTAGTACAAATGGTGGTTGCACCAATACCACCAGTTGGGCTAAAGACAGCAATACATTTGCCTGCTGAGGTAGAGACTGACTCGGACTGGTGTTTAAGTTGAATGCTTTGAACAGCCGCGGGTAAATCTGTTCGCCAGCGCTCAGCATCTAAGAAGTCCGAAGCCCCAAGTCGATACGCAGTACGAATTAACTCGGGATCCGGAACTTCGTAACTTACAAAGAAGTAAAGCTGCGGGAAAGCTTCCCGCAGCTCAGCTAGCAAAGAGAGTCCTCGAACTGGAGCTGGGCTCAGCTCAATCCAGACCAGTTTTGGATGCAAGCTGCCAATTTGCTCGCGCGCCAACCCACCAGAGACGGTGCCAACCAATGCCAGCGACGGCTGGCTGTGGATTAAATCTTCGATGGTCTGGCGCTTGTCCAAACCAGCATCGCACACAAGAAGCGTGGTCAGTTTCATAGCAATTCTTATACCCTCCGTCCAACAGCTCTTCTAGTTTTGTACCCACTAGATTAGATTCTTCACGTAGTTCTAACTCTTGGGAACCGAGAGAACCTCCTTTTTGCTGCCGGACCATAGCTCAATTTCATGAAGTGGTGGGGGTGGAGGTGGTGCAGCCTCTAGTTTGCCACCAGGAACACCTGGCAATGGTGGTGGAGGCAGTACTGCCCCTGGAGGAGGCAAGGAAGCCAATGTCTGAGGCTTTTCAAACAAAGACGTCACATCCACAACCGCCACTGGTGTGTGGTCTTTATCATTGCGCAGTGTTAGGTACAAGCTGCCTGCTTTTACTCCTTTAATAAGCTTTTCGGCGTCTTGAGTTGAGACACCTACTGTGACCGAGGCAGCAGGAACTCCTCCAGAACTGCCAGAGGTACCAGAGTCCTTTTGCCAGAGCTGACCAACAGCAATCACCTCAACATCAGATAATATTGGCTGGGCTTTGGTCTGCGCCCCACCACCTACTATGGCGATAACGTCAACGTGACTACCTGGAGCTACAAAGCCAGCAACTCCAGAGTTGCTATCTACAGCAAAGGTGACAGCACGGTGGCCATCCTTAATGCGGGACTCAAAGCCTGCAGACACGTTCATGGGAGCTAAGTCGTGAGAGCTTAAAAGCTGACCGGCTTGCAATCCATATTTAGCAATGCGACCAACTGCCATGGAACTAGACACAAGCGCATCGGGTGAAATTTTACTTTGCAGTTCTTCTCGCTCTTCAAGAGCGTCGGCCGAAATGGTTGCCCCTTCCGGTATGTCCTTGGTGGCATAAACTACGGTTCCCTTTGCTTCATACTTGGCCTTCAGGGCAGCTTCCTGTTCTTTGGCCATTCGTTCAGACTCACCCATCTTGCCTGTGACCATCATGGTAACCATAACTGCTAGACCAACGATAATCAAAAGCATGACTGCTGGAGGCATTCGGGAGAGGCTTAAAAATAAAGCTCGTAACGGGTTCATTGGGGATCCCCCTTCTAGAAGAGAAAGATTAACCAGTTACTATTAACTCATATTGAATGGTGAACGACAATCGTTCCCAAGCAAACCAAAAGTTTTTCATCCCATGCGAGGAGACCCTGGCGTTAACGCCGGGGTCTTTCAGGCTAGCAAAGAGCAAAACCTTCAGACATTTGCCCGAGGTGAACTTGCTGGAAAACTTTAAATCATAAGATACAGCGAGGCAAGAGCTGCGATGAGCCGGTCGAAGCCGTCTTGACGCCCGGAGGAGGCAAAGGATGAAGCCGACGGAGGGCTAAAAGAAGGTAGGGGCTTTCTCAAACCCCTACCTTGCACGCACTAGACCAATATTAAGTCTGCAGGCCCTCTTTTAAGAAGCGTTGCCAGCGAGATAGTTTAATTGGTAAATGACCGATGAGAACGCAGCCGATATTGACGACTTCAATCCACCTTGGGCAAAGGTAAACACTAAAGCAACAAGCACAGCTACGAAGGCCAGGATGGCACCGTATTCGGTAATACCTTGACCAGACTCATCCGATAGAAAACGTCTCATAAATTGGGGGAATTCTTCTGCCATAAAAACCTCCTGTCCAGGCATCTCAAGCACTCTTGCTGGGAAGGCAATCTTTTAAGATTGCGCCACCCAGTATAGCTCAATGACACCTAAGGCAAGTACAAATTGTGGTGACTAGTAAATAACAAGGACAAAAAAGCAAACAAAACTACTAACCTAATTGTTAAAGCTAAGGATTAACCAATACCTCCATCAAGACAACTTTTCTAATTACATCTTTACCCGCTACCCAAGAAAAATAACGGTTAAGCACGTTCGATCATTCTTATCTTTGCAATA
>JACQVM010000438.1 GCA_016209785.1 Candidatus Melainabacteria bacterium
ACATATGGTTATGGCATTTTTGTATTGCCAAGATGCCTATTGTTAAATGTTCTCTGGGGTACTTTTATGTAGCCTAAAAGCTGATACATTAGTGTCAGCAACGGTGAGCAGTGAGTGAGTCGCTGCTGAGAGCCGAAGGGCCTTGTGGAAACTTCAGGTCGGCGCTGACCAGAAACGACAGCAAGTGAGCCCGCCCCGCGTGAAGGACTGGCTGAAGCGTGAGGAAATACCGAGCCTGCATCGCAACAGGCAGCCAGACAGTAGCATTAACACCATCGCGATTAAGTTCGGGTGGTGTTTTTGTTTGGAGAAAAACATTTCTATGCGCAACTGGCTCAAGCAAGCAATTCTTTTTCTTGGCATTACAGAACCTTTTGGTCTGATGGCAAGGATTTGGGGAATCACAGTTATTGTGCTTTTGGTGTCCATTGATTTTGCCATGCCGCAACTCATGGAAAGGTCAGATTACTTGGAAGCTTTTTATGTCGCCGGGCACTTGGTTGCTACAGGGCATGCCAGTGCCCTGTATCCACCTTCTGGTATTCAGTCGTTTGCTGGTACTCCATTTGATATTCATGCGCATGAGCTTCTTAAGCATCTTGATAGCCCCGCTGGTGCGCTTGCTGCCATTTACATGTATAGCCCACTAAATGCGTGCTTGTTTGCTCCCCTTAGCCTATTGAGCCCTTTGGTTTCCTTACTATGGTGGCAAGGAATCTCGCTAATTGCCTTAGCTTGTTGTGCAAAACTGTTGGCGCGAATTTTAGATGTTAAGGCTAGCAGTTTGTTTTTTGTCAGTCTCATGTTTTTGCCAGTCTTTCATACACTTCTAATTGGGCAACTGGGAATTGTATTTGGATTATTGCCAATAACTTATGGCTATTTCTTGCTTCACAAAGGAAAGCCATTTTTAGCTGGACTTATTTGGTCAATGCTTCTTTTAAAGCCACAGTTTCTAGTTGTGATCTTAGTGTTTGCTTTGAGCCTTGCTGTTGCACGTCATCACCAGTGTCTGATTGGCATCTTGGGAGGAGTTATTTTACTTGCAACGCTGAACATAATTTGCCTAGGGCCCAAGGTTGCTCTGGGCTGGCTTTCGTGCATGAAGCTGGCTGAGACAACATATCAGTTTCCCTACTATTTGTTAGTTGGTCTGCCGTCAATCGTTGTAATGTTGCTGCCACTTAGTGTACGTTTAATGGCTAAACTGCCAGTTTATGGTGCTGCTTTTGCGCTGGGAGCCAATGCAATATGGCAAGGACGAAAACTTCTTTTGTCTGGACTAACACAGGACGCTAAATTCAGCTTGTTAATGGTATTGAGTAGTTCCTTAGCTCCGCTAGTTGTGCCCCATTTTCTCTTCTATGATCTTAGCTGCCTCTTGCCAGCGGGAATAATTGCTTATCACCTTCCAGGCGAAGGTGGGCTTAGGAAGAAGCTGAGCGTGCTTGCGTCCGTTACCTGGTTGTGTATCAATGCTTATTTCCTCTTGTTTTTCTTTGCTAAATCCAATTGGGCACACCCGTGGTTTTTATCGTGCATGCTACTTGTTGTTCATGGTTTGGTGAGCGTAGCCATACTTAAGCTTGGGACAAAGCATTGACGTAAACCTTAACTAGAAGCAAGAACAAATCACTGTTTTCAGGGTTTGAACACTGACATTGTATCTTTATACATATCCTAGTAGCAGTATTGCATGTCCAATGCCACCATCTGTGACTATAGTAAAAAATCTCAAGACGCGGGACTCTTGCTCAGACTTGCTTTTGAATTTTGAAAAAAGCTTTTATGTCATGATCAACCAAAATAGCCTCTTATGACCGTTTTGCACCTTTACGATATTCAAAAACATGTGTAAAGTGAATAGCCGTTGTATGAATGTTAGTACTTGTACTAACACGTTAGCTTTCATTAGTAAGTTAGGGATACCTTTAAAAGAGGATCCAGTGTCTGTAGGTTTTTAGGTAGTTGAGTTTAGTAAAGTTACGAGGGGCCAGCCCATGGCAAAGAAGGTACTGATTGCACTCCCATCGGCTATGCTTGAGCAGGCCGACTTTGTAGCCCAGAGCGAGCACCGCACGCGCTCGGATTTAATTCGAGAAGCTTTACGCCGCTATCTGGATAATTTTAAGCGTGTCCATGGTGCTCAGCTATCAGTAAGTACTGTGGAAGCACTGGATACGTATAGATCTAGTGTCTCCTAGACAGATAAGCAGTCTGACCTCCGTTACAAGAACCACTCAAGCATAATTGTAAGGCTTCAGCCTTGTTCTTGGTGGAGGGGAATTGGGCGAGCATGCATGTTTACAGGCTGGGTGAAAGAAGCTGGGCACATTGATGATCTACTAGATAGGCTTGATGAGTGTCTTAGTTTTGTCCACTCAAAGCAAGCTACCTTTGAAGAGAAGCTGATTGTGCGCTATCTCGAGCAACTGCGTAGACGATGTGAGTATGTCTTGTTGGCTATTAATGCAATACTGGCTAGCTCGTCTAGTGTGCCTTCCAACAGTACATTGACTGAGTTAGAGCATCTCAACGCAGCATTAGCAAACATAATTGGCGACTTGCTGAAGGCAGCCCA
>JACQVM010000447.1 GCA_016209785.1 Candidatus Melainabacteria bacterium
CTTTTACATTGGCTTTTATAATGGCAAAGCAATTTTCAATATCATTATTCTTGACTTTACTCGCAACAACCTTGTGCAAATTATTAGTGCTGCTTCAGGATTATGGAACCATGGCGAGTGGATATTGGAGAAAGGTCGTACCTATGTTCTGTCGGGAAGCAGTGATATTACCCGCATATTGCAGTTTGACAAGCTAGTGATTCCGGGCATTAAAAATGCCCAAACAGCGCTTGAGACTGGCAAAGTGTCACCCAAGGAAATGAACATGTTGGAACTAGGCAACTATATATCGTTGTTGCAGAAGTCACATGCTTGCAGCAACGATCTTCTGGTGAGGTTTTACCAAAAGTTTTCCCAGCCTCTTGCATGCCTCATTGTAGCTCTTGCTGGGGCTCCACTTGGGCTTTTAGCACGGCGCTCTAGAAGCAACATGGGTCTTATTTATAGTGCAATTGTAGTGTTTCTGTATTATGTGTTGCAGTCTAGCTCCGGTGCTTTAGGTGAAGCTGGACGTATTAGCCCACTTTTGGCAGCTTGGTTGCCCAATATTGTCATTGGTTCGTTGGGATTGGCCATCTTGTATGTCAAGGCTAAGTAAGCCAAGCTTTTTTAGTTCATGCGGGCAGACCCCGGCGTTAACGCCGGGGTTTTTCAGCGTAGATGCGGCAATGATTCAAGCCCCCGCCGCATTCCTTGTAAGCACTCCGCCCTTAAGGACGGGGGTTTGGCCGTGGCTAACCTTTAAGAAGTACGGGATCCACGTATTGACTGTTAGTAATGTGAAATATAGCCTGAACTAAGAAACAATCACTGAAGGTACAGTGTGCATTTAACAGGTCAAATTCAAAACCCCGGTAAACCAGTTCGTACAAAACATAGACGACTGTTAGTCACAAGCTTGGTTGCAGCTTTGGTTTTAGTGAGTCTGCCGGTAATACCAATGCGTCTGGGTGCAGGTGGACCCATAATTGTGCCTGACCTTTCTCAGTTAGGTGACTTTGTTAAGTTTCTGGGGGCAGATTTGACTGCCCCAAAGAAGAGCACAGCCACACAAAAGCTGGCTGTGAAGCCCCAAATACAGCAAACAGATCTGAAAGACCCCGCCCTTAAGGGCGGGGTGTCCGTGGGGCGGGATAAGGACAAGGCGCGAGGCCGCTTAAGCTTGCAGGTAGCTGGGCACCTTGTTCACGGTGAGTCGTTGATGTTGTCAAAACAATACTGGCAAGCCATGCAGGAGTTCAAGAGTGCAATTGCTGCCGATCCTGCTGTGGCACTAGCACATCACCAGCTTGGTCTGGCAGCAGCCTTAACTGACAATACAGATATGGCTATCCAGGAATTCCGTGAGGCAGTTAGACTCAATCCATCTGATGCCATTGCTCATAACAATCTAGGACTGGCTTGCCAAGCAACAGGTGAAGTGAACGAAGCTGAAAGACAGTTCCGTAAAGCAGTAACTCTGAAACCTGAACTTGCAGATGCAGCTATTAACCTAGCTAACCTTCACTGCCTGCAACGGCAGTACAGCAAAGCCAGCCAGTGCCTTAAGGAGGCGGTCTTGCAAAATCCAAATTCTGCTATTGCTCACAATAACTTCGCTGCTGTTTTGTCACTACAAGGCAATTATCGTGAGGCTGTTAAAGAGTTTCATCAGAGTATCTCATTGTCCCCTAACATGGCATCGGCACACTATGGATTAGGATTGGCTCTCATTCACTTAAGAAAGTATTTGCCGGCAATCTCTGAGCTGAAACGAGCCGTCACGCTGGATCCCAGGTTAAGTTCAGCCTATGGTAAACTCGATGAGGCCCAGCGCAAAGTTACCCTGAACGCTAGCGACGCTTATGGCATGAACTAAGCCTGGCAACCAGTTAGTAGAATTACGTGCAAGCACAAACTGTCCCAATCAAAGCCATTATCCTTATTGGTTTACCGGGGTGTGGAAAGACAACCTGCGGAAAGTTGTTGGCCAATTATCTTGGCTGGGACTTTCTAGATACTGATCAAACTATCGAGCAGGAGACAGGCTCAACTATTGCTCAGATTTTTCAGGAAGCAGGCGAGGCTTACTTTCGTAAGCTTGAGAGCGAGCTTCTCGATGAGCTTCTCGATCAAAATCTTGCTCCTGACAATCATATTCAAATTAGATATGTCATTGCTGCAGGCGGCGGGATGCCTGTTGCACAGGACAATATGGCCAAGCTGCAAAAACTGGGTAAAGTAATTTTCTTGATGGCCTGTACCTCCTGCTTGGCAAAGCGGCTTCAAGGACAAACTCACAGACCATTACTACCCAGTTCATCTGGAGCAGATACAAAAGGACTGTCTGAGATAGCTAAATGTCTGGACAAATTGTTACAAGAAAGGCGTAAAACATATGAGCAAGCACATTTCAAAATTGAAACAACAAACCTTAGCCAGGACGAGGTTGTACAGAAGGTGCTTCTCAACCTTGATATTTGCAGCTAAAGCTCATGGGGCAGGATAAAATTTGTTAGGTGGTAGCCTGGCTGTCAAGGGCGGTTGGACTAACCACGCCAAGGGGCAACACTGTGTCAATATCGCAAGAAGAATTGATGTTTCTTCAGTCCCAGCTTGAGGGGCTAGAGTCTATTTTTTTGGAGCTTATTCCTTTTGGTGTGGAGCTAAGGCGTCAGCAGGTTCAAGACTATTACGACAAGCGTTTTGACAATGCAACAAAGCCTGTGGCAAGTGTAGCTGAGACAGAGTTGCGCCGGCAATTTAACACCAAGGCCAACCAAGTGAGAAACCTTGTCGATAGTGCTGAGTCTTTTGGGGAGGCTGGTAATAGATTAAATCTTATCCGTGCTGCAGCCAGTTTACCGGCTGAGCGGAACAAGCCTTTACATTCCATCATTGCAGAATTTTGCCAAAAGCTTATCTATGAAGGTGCTGTTGATCAATCAAGCCTGCAAGAGATCTTGTCACAAACAGAACTGACCCCAGTGGAAGTGCGAGTGCTTCTAGGCTCGCTTATGTTTTTGATAGTAGATGAACTGGACAATGGCGGACAACCCATGCTTGTTTGCGATTTGTTGAACCAGCTTTTAAATTTCATTTCTTCATCCAAGTTGCTTGAGGTTAATGATCCATTTCTTATTGAAGCCCAATGTGCATTGGAAGCCATTAAAGAAGAGAGCACGTAGTTTGAATACAATCCTAGTTATTCATGGCCCAAACTTAAACTTGCTGGGACAAAGGGAAACCAGTATATACGGCCCAAGTACCTTAGCTCATATTGATCAGCAACTTAGCAAAGTAGCCCGGGAGCTAAACGTAAAGCTTGAAATTGTTCAGTCAAATTCTGAAGCTACTTTGATTGACTATATTCAGAAAGCCAGGCAGCAGGCAATGGCGGGCATTCTCATTAACCCGGCTGCCTATGGTCATACCTCAATTGCTTTACGTGACGCCCTGCTAGCAGTGGCGCTGCCCTTTGTAGAAGTGCACCTTTCCAATGTTTTTGCCCGTGAGCCTTTTCGAGCTTCAAGTTATTTGTCCGATATTGCCTCTGGAGTTGTGATTGGCTTTGGTCCCAATAGCTATCTCATTGGGCTGCGGGGTTTAGTAGAGGTTATCAACCCAAATCATAATGACACGTAACAAGCTCTCGTGATGCCAAGTCTAGTAGCCTTGATTGCCTTATAATTAACAGCCTAAGGAGGCTCTATGGCGAGCGGTCTAGTAGTTGTAAGGGTGCCTGCTTGTATGGCATTGTCCTTGAAGGTGTTGTGTCTGGCCTTAGCCTTGTCTTGGTGTAGCCAACTAACAGGAGCTCAACAGAATCCCGACAAAGATTCTCCGACAATGCCCACAGATAGCCCAGCCAACAATACCAGCACACAAGCTGCCAGCTCCAACCAAAGTGTATCACCATCTCAGGCAGACAATAAGCCATACTCAGATGATGCTGTCCGGCACTACAATCGAGGTGTAGAGCTCCACCAGTCAGGCTTTCTTAATCAAGCAATCAGCGAATACAAGGCAGCCATTGATGCTGATAATCGTATGGAAGAAGCCTATAGCAACCTTGGCTTGATTTATGCAGCACAGCGCAATTACAGCAAAGCAATTGAGGCCTTTAACAAGGCTTTGTCACTTAAACCAGCTCGCCCAACTACCTTAAATGGGCTCGGTACTGTCTTGTATGCTAAAGGCAGGCTCAGTGAAGCCATGGAGAAATGGAAACAAGCCATTGCTATTGATCCACAATTTGCTTCTGCTTATTTCAATATGGGCAATGCTCTTGAAAATGAGAAGAATTTCCAAAGTGCAGTGGACGCATATCTAAAAGCTACTAAGATTAATCCAGGCATGGCTGATGCCTACTACCGGATAGGCACCATTTTTAATAAGGACAAACATCTGGCTCAGGCGTCTGTACTTTTGTCCAGGGCAATAGAGTTGTCTCCTGATGCTGACTTTGCTCATGACGCCAAGAAACAGCTTGCCCAGTTAGAAAGTGAATTTGCCCACAGTGAAACAGAAGATCCAGACGTCAAAATGAACATAATGCCACCGCCGACAGCGACTGACGCTCA
>JACQVM010000444.1 GCA_016209785.1 Candidatus Melainabacteria bacterium
ATCTTAGCTTCTAATAGTTTTTCTCTGTCGGATTTGACTTGCGCAATCAACTTGGCATCCTGAACTTCCCATTCAAGTTGGCGTTTGTTAGTTGGTGCTTGGTGGCTAAAGATCTGTCCTGTTAAGGTTCCTGTTAAAAACCCGCTTACCAGGACACCAGCTAAGAGAAGTCCCAAAGAAACCTGAAATTCATGGCTAAGCACACAAAGTGCTGCCTGTTGCTGATTTGTCAGGGCAAGGACAAGGAAAGCAACAGACACAAGACAGCAGGCTATAAGACCTATATAGCGAACGAGCATTTACCCTCCTCAAGAGAACCAATAAGTCTCTGGAAGTCGTCAGGAAGCTTAACCTCAAATTCTAGCAAGATACCGGTTATAGGGTGTATGAAGGAAAGTTGATAAGCGTGCAAGGCATGCCCGGAAAGCCCGAGTTTGTGGCGTTGAGCAAGGGTTCCTGTGTGTTTGTGGTTGTAAACAATGTCACCAACCACAGGATAGCCAAGACTAGCCATGTGGACACGGATTTGATGTGTTCGCCCAGTTTCTAAACACACACGGACAAGTGTGTATTTCTTCCAGCGTTGCAAAACTGTGTAATGACTTATTGCTGGTCGCCCCTTCTTTTGGACAGACATTTGCTTACGAAGCTGAGGATGTCGCCCTATTGGTTTATCTACACAACCAGTGTCTTGCCTAACAACACCTTCTACTAAGGCTATATAGGTACGCCGAGCCTTGCGTGCACGAATTTGCTCAGCAAGTCCTAAGTGTGCCCTGTCTTCCTTTGCTACCACCATCAGTCCAGAGGTGTCTTTGTCTAGGCGATGTACAATGCCTGGCCTAGTGGTGCCGCAGATGCCTGACAGGCTGTCTTGGCAATGATGGAGCAAGGCATTTACCAGTGTGCCGTCACTTACCCCTGCACCTGGGTGGGTTACCATTCCGCTAGGCTTGTTTACCACCAGAAGATAATTGTCTTCAAAAATTACCTCAATGGGAATTTCTTCGGCTGCAAGCTCTAGGCAGCGATTCTCTGGAATTGTAACTGTCAGCTTTTCACCACCAAAAAGCTTAAGGCTTGCCTTAACAGGTGAGCCTGCATGAATCACCAGTCCATTTTCTATCAGCTTATGAATTCGCGAGCGACTAAATCCAGCAAGTCTGCTGGTTAGATAACGGTCTATTCTCACTGGCTCCAAGCCGGTGAGATTAACCTCGAGTTCTAAAGTTTGGGCTTGGTCAACCATTCTTGTGCTGGTATTTAGTCTTGCCTCTTGCTTTTGTTGCTTCCCGTCACATTGGCATTATGCATAGTTCTAGATTGGCACGTAGTGCAATAGTAACTTGTCAAAATGAGTGCTATGCCAAGGTCAATGAAGATATCAGCAAGGTTAAAAATAGGAAAAACAATAAAGGTGAACTCAAGAAAATCAGTTACTTGCCCTAATGTGAGGCGATCCCAAAGATTTCCTAGTGCTCCGCCGACAAGCAAGCCCATACCCAAGCGTTCACAAAGCCCTGGAGCAGTCTTGGATCTGTCGCGGTTCCATATCCACAAGCCTATGAAAGCTACCATGACCAGCGCTAGAATGGTCATGAGTCCGCCCAGTCCGGAGCCGATGCCAAATGCGCCACCAGTGTTTGATGTAAGCGTAAGCTGAATTAGTCCTGGGATAAGAGGCAATGCCATACCACCGGACAAGTAAGTTCTAGCCAGCGACTTAGTACACAAATCAAGTGCAAGACATATCAATGTTGTTAGTGGAGCAATAAGCTTTGCTGGATGAAGTTTTTTTGGTGCACTTTGTGCCATTACTTACTTTTATCGGTTATATGATCTTTTACACTGTTGGCAGCAGACGTGGTGGCAGGTTTGCCATCTTCCATGGTTGGTATTACGTTAAGACGCCTGGTAAGAAAGGCAATTCCCATTAGCGAATTTCTTGATGGATTGGTGATGCCAACCGTTGCCATTAGGAGTTCGTTCCTGTTTTTGCTGTTTGCCCCTAACACTCTCTCTAGGGTAGCGGCCGAACTTTCTAAAGGGCGCCAAGCGTCTGTAGGTTGGGGTTGCGGGTACTCCAGGGGTTGACTGGTAATTGAACCTACAGCCGTTAACCCGGGTGGCAAGGTCACTTCTAGTTTGGCACAATATTGATGTCCAGCCTTGACTTGCTCGGGAGCTGAAAATAGTGCATTTACTTGTTTAGCTAAACCAAAGGCAACCCGTACTTTCTCGTAATCGATTCGGTCACCAATGATTTTCCAGGCAGGACCTAACCTTTTTATGTACAACTGTCCTTCGGAAACAGATTGTAGTTCTCCCTTTGTGCCAATTCCGGGCATTTCTTTGGCGGTGGTTCCATATGCTGTGTCACGAGATTCTATGGTGGCAAATGGGCCTTCAATGCGGACTTGTTTGGTCTCAGATGTTGACTTTGCGTCAGGGTATGTTTTCCAGAAGTCTTGGGTGAGTGCAGAGACAGCTTTCTTGTCTAGACCATCATTGTTTACATAATCTTCTGCGTAATAGCTCATTACTCCTTCAAGATTGTGGGCATTCCACTGGGACTCAATGCTTTTAAGCAGTTCTTCGATCTCTTTACGTTGGTCGCCATACTCTTTGCCTTCCGGTGTTGGTACTAAATCTGTGGTAGTTGCTGTAGCTGGAGCCTCAAGTGTATGTGCAGGACTGGCTACCACTGGTAGTATCACGAATAGCACAGTAAGGAAAGCAGTTAGATGACGACCAGTTACCATGCAAACCTCCGAGCGTATTGTGAAGGAGCTAGTTAATAATTATAGTCGAGGTCTAGGATAAAGACCTGGCTCGACGGTGTATGCACAGGTTTTGTCCAGTGCTACACAGCTACAAGAAGCTGGTTCATAACGTTAATGTTTTCACGGATGGATTCAGCAGATTTCTTTAAGGCAGATGCCTCATCAGGACTAAGCTTGAGTTCTACGATCTTCTTTATCCCTTCGCGACCTAAGATGGCCGGCAAGCCGACATAAATGTCCTTAATGCCGTATTGTCCAGAAGCGTACACAGCACACGGCAAAAGACGGTTTTTGTCTTTGAGGATAGATCCTGCCATGTGAGCAACCGAAGCACCAGGGGCATAATAAGCGCTCCCGGATTTAAGCAAAGACACTATTTCAGCTCCGCCGTTGCGTGTACGTTCGCAAAGAGACTGAATACGGTCAGGAGGCATCAGCTCGGTTATCGGAATGCCATTGACAGTCGAAAAGCGGGGCAACGGTACCATGAGATCTCCATGTCCGCCTAGTACCATTGCCCTTACATCCTCTACAGAAATGTTAAGTTCCATGGCAATGAAGGTTTGGAAGCGGGCGCTGTCAAGGACGCCAGCCATTCCTATGACTTTGTGCTGGGGTAGTTTGGTTGTTTGCCAGGTAAGATAAGTCATGACATCAAGAGGGTTGGTAACTACTATGAAGATCCCCTCCGGTGACTGCTTAACGGTTTCTTTGGCAACTTCCTGGACAATCTTGGCGTTGATTTTGAGCAAGTCGTCTCGTGACATGCCTGGTTTTCTTGCCACCCCGGCTGTTATGACAACAATGTTAGATTCTTTGGTATCAGTGTAGCTGTTGGAGCCAAATACCTTACGGCCATGGCCAAGAACTGAGGCTGCTTGCCAAAGGTCAAGTGCTTTCCCTTGTGGCATTCCTTCTATTACGTCTACCAAAACTACATCTGCTAGGTCGTGTTCTGCCACATATTGTGCTACCGTAGCTCCAACGAAACCAGCTCCTACTACAGTAACTTTACTCACAGCAGTCCCTCCTCTTAAAAGCCAATAGCCAATCCTGTGACTCGGCAAGACACAGTGGCTCAGCTTACCATATTTAAGCGCTCCGGCAACTGCGTCCCTTGTTGCCTCCGCGCGATAAGACGCTCGCCGGCCACCGCCTCCTCGGCGCTGTTGGCTCGCTGTGTATCGTCACTTAACATCTGTTGCCCATGGGAGCGCCGGCTTCCAGCCGGCTCCGGGCGTAAAGACATTTGGTGCTTACATACTACCTCGCTAGATGGCGTTAATGAACTGCGATCGGTTGTGGAGCCGTTTGCACTACAGTTAAAAGGAAATGGGGATATGCTTAAAGAGAACTTGGTCCTAGTTGAGGAACCTAAATCTGTAACGTAAGTCTTTTTGAGGCAAGACAGGTATAGCTTTACTAATTCTTGGCAAGTTTAAGCAAGCGCAGGTAACAGCTTAAGAATGGGAATTAAGGTTGCCAACACTGAAGTCTCGTGCACCATGAGAACTAATAGCTGGTGGATTTTTTTCCTGCTCTTGGTGGTGGGTTTGACATCTGTATTTGGTAGTGCTAGTCATGCTGAGGATGCGCCTGTCCTAAAGCCTGATGTACCACGGCTTGATGCGCCAACAACAGGGAGTTCTCCAGAGTCTGTCAATAGCCAGGCCCAAGAGTCAAACAAAAAGCCACTGCAGGGTAAGATACAACATAGTGCAAAGATAGGCAGCGGCAAAAACAAACTTACCGGTGGCGCACTTGGCGATGTTTTAAAGGGTTTTACTGATACAGGTAAATTAAAGGGTAGCTCTCAATCCGAAAGACTGAACGCCCAGGCCCAGTCAGGCATAGGGATTATAGGTGTCAAGTTTGTGATGGTCATTAATCGTCCTCCTGTTATCAACAAGGTCTTTCCCCTTACGCCTGCTGCTCGCTGGGGACTGAAGATAAATGATGTCATTGTTGCTGTGGACGGGGTGCCGACGTTTGGTTTAGCTAAAGAGGAAGTCTATGACATGATTATTGGTTTGCCGGATACGCCCGTGACTTTGTCCTTGGTGAGAGATGGGGATTATTTTGTTGTGACTTTAACCAGAATGGATCTTAATGAGATCACTGACCCCTGGGTGCGTCGAGACTATCTAATGCAAATGTAAACTAGCAATTTGCTAAACTATGCGCCATGCGCTTGTGCTTTGATGCCACCAGATTTGGTTTTGGCCTCAAGGAGGCTGTTATGCTGGCGAGCATGAAAGGGCTGCCAGCCGTGGAGTTTACATTTGCACCTTTTGTGGCTACTAGCAGAGAGGCTAGAGCTCTTGGTAGTCGTGAGAAGACTTTCCTTGCAGAAGTTAGGCATTTGTGCGCTGAGAGCAAGGTAGAGATTGCTTTGATGAATCTCGACTTTTGCCTTAGGGCAAGCGAGAAGGCTTGTGTCAGAGAGTTTTTGTGCATGATCCGCAAGCTGGCTTCGGTGGCCAAGGTGGCATCCTGCAAGCGACTTTCTTTTTGGCTTGAGGCTGATTCAGGCGAGGACTTCCTTGAGCTAGCGGAGAAAGTTGTCTTGAATGCCTGTGAGGAGTGCGCTGAAAAGGACGTTGTGCTCTTACTTAGACTGTCGACCCCTTCTAAACATAAAGGGCAATCGCTCAGTTTCTGGCATTCCTTGAGCCCTCAAGAGTGGCGCTATTTGCTTTCTAGCATTCCACAATTAGCTTTAAGTTTTTCCCCTGGGGATTGTGTTTGGCAAGGACTCAACTATTTGCAAATCTTGCCAGCATTTATCTCAGCAATTGAACATATTGAGGTGCGCGATGTAGAGATAAACCATGACATGCTGGCAGATAGTGGTATGTTTGGACCTTTGTGGTGGCGTTATCGATTGGCTGGAAAGGGGCAGGTTGACTGGCATCAGTTGGTTGAGGCTCTTAAGCTCTATAACTGGCCTGGCACATTTTCGTTGCATTTGGATGATGAGTTTGTTGCTGATCGGTTGCTAGAGCTGGATCAATCGCTTGATGCTAGTTTGACCTATATTGGTGAGCTTGTGAAAGGGTAAGTTTGTGAGAGTCCTTTACCTGTATTTGCATACACACTGGGATCGTGAATGGTATCTTCCGTTGGAGAGCTTCAGGATCTACCTTAAGGCTCTTATGCAGACAGTATGCCATGAGCTTGAGACAGGCTCAGTATCATCATTTTACCTGGACGGACAAGCATGTGCTCTTGAAGATGTTGTAGAGCTTGACCCAACTTTAGCTCCTCGCATACGAGCTCTTATGCAGTCTGGACGTTTGTATGCAGGCCCTTGGTATGTGCTTGCAGATCAAATGCTTGTGGGAGGGGAGAGCTTAATTGCTAATCTTAAATTAGGGATGAAAGTTGCCAGTCAATTCGGGGTGCCAACCATGATTGGCTATTGCCCTGATACTTTTGGGCATAGTCAAGACCTTCCACGAATTCTTGCAGGATTTGGTATTGGAGAAGCTATTGTCTGGCGTGGTGTTCCACCATATGACGGAGACCCAGTATTCTGGTGGGTTAGCCCTGATGGTACGCGGTTGCTAACTTATCACTTAAGCTGTGGCTATTATCAAACAATCTTCCACGACAGGTCCTCAACCGAAGCTCTCATGGAGAAGCTATTGCCTTGGGTCGAGCAAGAGTTGTTGGCGTCCAGCAGTGAAAGAATGTTTTGTAGCCTTATAAATGGAGCACTTCTTCCAGTTGGTGGTGATCACCTTTTCCCACCTAAAGACTTTCAGCGACAAATTAAGGAACTCAGAAGATGCTTGGCTAAGTCCCACCGCGGGCAGGTAGAAATTGAAACAGTGTCGCTCCAGGCTTTTCTAAGCCTAGTGAAAAAGGCTGTTGCTGCTCATGGCACTCAAGTAAAGGTTGTCTCAGGTGAATTGAGGGATAACAATGCAGCCCAATTGCATGCCCGGGCGTACTTATTGTCTGGTGTGTTGTCGAGCCGGCTGTATCTCAAACAAGCAAATCGGCATGCTGAGCACAGATTAAATAGAATATTTGAGCCGCTTTGTGTTCTTTTGAGGCTAGACAAGGTAATGCAATATCCAGGCACGGAACTGGAATATGTCTGGAAACTGCTATTGAAAAACCAACCTCACGACAGTATTTGTGGAACAAGTGTTGATGACGTTCATGACGAAATGATGGTTAGAATGCATGGTGTTCATCATGCTCTTGATTCCATAAAGGCATTGGCCCAAGACTCTGTCGGTAGGGCATTGGATAAGCGCCAAGATACGCCACAGCTAGATTATGTTATAGATTCTAAGGCAAGATTATCTGTAAAGGACCCAGACTTTTTGCCTAATCGGCTGGTTGTCTATAACATGTCTAGCCAGGAAGTTTCTCAGCCAGTTTTATTGTCTTGGTGCTGTCATGAAGACGAAACTAAGCAGGACTTAAATGTGCAAGTTGCCTGCCGCACTAAGCGCAATGAGCTGTTCTATGGACCGGAGCTGACTCCATATTACAAGGAGGTAGATCTTGTAGAGGGCTGGGTATGGGCTCCGCATGTGCCGTCGTTAGGATTTAAGGAACTTGAATGGCCAAGCCCCGCTTGTAGTGCCAGTGAGTTTGATGGTGTTGTTGTAAAGGCAAGAGAGCTTAACAATGGGCTTATTTCAGTAAAGGTAGCAAGCGACGGGTCTATTGTTTGTAAGGTTACCCAGCCGGGGGTATTATCACGCCAGTTTAAGCTTAGGCATACTTTTAGGGATGTAGGTGATGGGGGGGATACATACAATTTTGATCCTTTGCCAGGTGATAAACCGGTTTTTGCATCCGTGTCTTCGGTGACTATGGGACATCTTGGGCCGCTAGTAGGATCTTTGCTAGCTACTTACAGCATCAAAATTCCAAAATGCATCTGTCACAACTTACAAGATAAAGTTAAGGGAGCCGATGATCTTGTTGTAAATTTTGAGCGCTCTCAAGAGTTAGTTACTCACTACCTCACAACAGAAATATCCTTACAAAAAGGAGTTTCTATATTGTTTTTTGAGACAAGTTGGGAAAATCAAGCCGAGAATCACCGTCTGGAAGTTCTCTTTGATACAGGCGTTACAGTTGAACAAACATACTCAGAAAATCACTTTAGTTTAGTAACCCGTCAGCATTTAAATGCCGACGGAGGGCAAATAACGGGAGTCGAGCGAGGCGGCGGCCGCGGCGAGCTGGTCGCAGCCGAGCGAGGTTGTCGCGCGGAGGATATTGAGTCACGAAAATCGAGTGAGCAAGAGCGACATGTGCAGTCGCAGCGAGCGAGCTTTACGCCCGGAGGAGCCGCTGAAAGCGGCGACGGAGGGCTTAAT
>JACQVM010000449.1 GCA_016209785.1 Candidatus Melainabacteria bacterium
ACAAGCTGAAGCACAGCAGCATTAAGGACTTCCTTTAATCTTAGCGAGGCAAAAAGTGTCTTTTGGAGCATGATGTACTTGTGTAATAGATTGCCATCGTATGCCATAAGTTCTCTCCATAAAGCCTGGCAGTTTGACCTTTAACTAGCATAAACTAAGCCATGGCGTAGCTCGTGGCTATGTCGTAAACTTTACTTGCTCATTGGTGACGGGGATTGCACATGGGGGCTTCTCATACTCAGGTTAACTGTCTCTTTTGCAAAATTATTGCTAAGCAAATACCTGCCACTGTTGTCAATGAAACTGACGAGTATATCGCCATTCGTGACATAAATCCTCAAGCGCCCACTCACGTACTGATTCTTCCTAAAACCCATGTTGGTGATGTTACTGAAGTCGAAAGCAGGGAGACTCTAGGCTTGCTCCTTGAAGCAGCAGTTGCTGTAGCTAAAGCAGAGAATCTTGCCGACGGCTTTCGCTTGGTTGTAAACACTGGACTGCTTGCAGGACAATCTGTTTTCCACCTACACATTCATTTAATGGGTGGACGAGTCATGCACTGGCCTCCCGGTTAAATATGTAGCTTCAAACCGCTGCCTAGGCTAAATATCAGCCACGCCAAGAAAAGATTTGTAACGCCGTCACAAAAAATTCCAGTTTTGCCCTTTCTGGAAATGGGTATTACCTATGCAGGACGTGAGACTTTTGCTGGAAGCTAACTGGGAATGGTTACTCAAGAACAGTCAGAAGAGGTTTTATGGATGGCAGATTGCTATACCTTAGCTAAACGCTTCCCCAATTGTCGTACTTGGATGGCATTGCTTGAACCTTTAGGACCAAACCTACCACAAGAGCTCAGTCCTTTCCATTATTGGCTGTGGATGGAAATCTGGAAGGCTGCACAACCCGAACCAAAAGAACAGGCTTGTTGCCAAAAATCTTAAAACAGCTACTTGAGGTTGCTGGCACAGCTAAGAAACAGTAGCCACTTCCAGATGGTTTGAGCCGTTTGCCACCACACAGTTACAGCCAATAACCGAATCCTTTACATGAGCCCCTTTTTCTAAACATGTATTGGACCAAATGACACTGTCCTCGATATAAGCATTGTCCGCCACGGTGGTATTGTCACCAATAACTACATGCCCGCAAATTTTGACACCTTTTCCGAGGCGGCTATTACTGCCCAATAAGACAAGCCCAGAAACCTCACATTTGTCATCTATAAAACTACCTTCACCAACCCAGCCATATCTAGTGCGCACTCCAGGCATCTCCAGGCAAACAAGCCCTTTCAACGCATCAAAATTGGACAACCTATATTGTTTAAGGGTGCCTACATCAGACCAATAACTAAAGACCTCTATCCCTAAAACAGGGGCACCAATACTCACTAACGCTGGGAAAAGTTGTCGTCCAAAGCCATATTCACCATTTTGTGGAATATACTGGAACACTTCAGGCTCAAGTATATAAATTCCTGTTGAGGCCAGATTAGAAAGAGCCTCTTTAGGGTCTGGCTTTTCTTGAAAGCCTGTAATAAATCCTTGCTCGTTAGTAAGTACAACACCAAACTGACTTACGTCTGCCACTTGTTTAACAGCAATGGTAGCAATGGCGCCTTTTTTCTTATGCTCTTTAACCAAACTAGATAGGTCTATATCAGTTAACAGATCTCCCATGAGAACAAGAAACGTCTCGTCGTGTAAAAACTCCTTACAGGCTCGCACACCTCCAGCATCTCCTGATAACTTCTCTTCCAAGTAAAACTGAATGTCTAAACCAAGCTTACTGCCATTACCAAAATACTCAACAAGCCTCTCAGGTAGATAGTGCAAATTGGATACAACTTGAGTTACACCATGATGCTTTAGCAAGCGCAACAAATGCTCCATCACTGGCCGATTAGCCACAGGGACAAGAGGTTTAGGAATTTGTGTAGTCAGTGGATCAAGTCTAGATCCTACACCTGCTGCTAGTACCATTGCCTTCATGATCTTTAGCCCCTTTGCTTACTCCTTATACTATTGTCCTAAGTTTGGGTAGAAACAACACCCTGGCGAAGTCTTGTCTCCAATCTTTGAGCAGCCACCTGTGGCAGGATGTTCCGATCGGCTCCTAAAGCATCACGTGCCCGCTCAAGAGCCTGTGCAACTTGTTGCTGTGAAGTCCCACCAAACGAGGATCTTGAACCAACAGATTCCTCAAGCGTCACGTGTTGGTAAACCTCATCATCAAAAGCAGGCGAAAATTGCTGCCACTCGTTAAGCTCCAAGTCTGACAGGTACCGGCCCCGTTGCTTACAATAATTGACCAAAGCCTCAACAATCCGGGAGGCCTTGTCTTGTGGTATTCCCCGCACCACCAAAAAATCCATGGCATTGCTTGCATTTGTTAGATCTGCCGAGGCTGCTTCCTCCATCCTTTTGCTATCAAATTCCAAGCCGGGCAAGAGAATTTGTGCTAACTCGAGCACAAACTTTAGGTTTTCCACCACATCCAATAAGCCCGGCAAGGACTCCTGAAGGTCTTGGCAATAGCCCATAGGAAGTGCCTTTAGCTGAGATAAAAACTCAGTTACTCGCCCATAGATAACTGATGGCCGTGAGCGCAATACTTCTAGGAGTTCAGGATTACGCTTCTGTGGCATACTCTGGCTGCGAAAAACATAGGCCTTGCGCAGTTTAACAAAGCCAAACTCCTGTGTTGCCCACAAGAGTAGGTCAGCACTCATTTGGGAAAGATGCACACCAACAATGCTGGCAAAAGATGCAAATTCAATCAAGTAGTCCCTGTCTGACACCGCATCCAGGCTGTTTTCCATTACCCCAGCAAAGCCTAAATACTCTGCAACCAATGCCCTATCAATTGGTTGGTTAGTTCCAGCCAAGGCACACGAGCCCAGTGGAAGAACATTCAAGCGACCATATAAGTCAACCAAACGACCAAAATCTCTACGAAAACGGGCTTCGTTGGCTAACCACCAGTGCGCCAATAAAATTGGCATTGCCGGCTGCATGTGTGTATAACCAGGCATTACTACGTCCAAATCCCTTTGAGCTAAATCTAGAAGGAGCTGCCTCAGCAAACATACATCAGCAAAAACATCAAAGATTGCCTCGCGCAACCATAAGCGAATGTCAGTGGCAATCTGATCGTTGCGTGATTTAGCAATGCGTAATACCATTGCTAAATCACCAACAATAGCTTGAAGACGACGCTCAAGCCCCATATGAATATCCTGGCCATCGGCAGCAAGAAAGTTTTTACCAGAACCTAGCTCCTGGCAAATCTCGTCAAGTCCTTTTAATACTGCTGCAGTTACTTCTTGAGTGATTATCCCAGTTTGCCCTAGCATACGAACATGAGCTAACGAGGACTTAATATCGTGGATGGCCAGGATCTGCTCAACCTTAGGGTTCTGCCAGAACCTTCGAACCTGGTCGAACTCTGGTGCATGATCAACCAAGCTTACTTGACCCCATTTACTGTCTAATTGCCAAACCTGTATTAGCCTAGCAGATGCACACTAACACAAACTGAAGAGCCACTAATGACCGGCACAGAAGACTGAAACGTACTCAAGCCACCTTCTTTTTGCTTACTGCCTTATTCATCTTCTTGATTTGCTTTTGATAACGACTCAACTCTTGTTGATAACGTTTTTGCACGTCTTTTTGGGTAATTGGCATTTAGCTATCCAGTTCTAGTAAAAGTAAAATTTACTACCATCAAACTCAGCAACTTAAGCCAGGCTAAAGTATACGTAGTAATGTTTAATGAATATATCACAATTTTGATCACTAAGTATACAGACGCCAAAAAAATCAGACTCCCACTTACTTATCGATCTTGTCACACGATTCACACCGTGATTCCAGAATGGTGGCAGGCACACTGTGTGGCAAAAAAAATGCCAAGGCACAAGCTGCCACCATTGCAGCAGAGCCAATGTAATAAGGACTGGACATGCCCAGATACTGAAAGCAAACACCACCAACGACAGGCCCTACAATTCGCCCCAGGGTAGACAAAGACTGCCCCACACCCAGGACTCCGCCCAGGTCACTGGCCGGAGCTAGCTTAGACAAGATACTTTGATTAGATGGTGTGTTAATTCCTGAGCCAATAGCCAATAAGGCAAGTGCCACATATAAAACCACTGCTGATTTGGTAGTCGGCGTTACTAAAAGTCCTATAGCCACAAGAGCACAACCAACCAACACTAGAGTCCTCTCCCCAAACCGTTTAGAGAGCCTGCCAATTAGTCCCCCTTGCATAACCACCATGATCACCCCAATATAAGCAAACATAAGGCTGTTTTGAGATGCAGTAAAAGAAAATTGGTGTTCTGTCAAAAGCACCAGTGTAGCTTCCATGTTCGCGAAGGCAAACGTAGAGATAAAGAAAATAGCCAACGGTATACGTAAGGCTTTGTCCACAACTGTCCTTAAGCAAAACTTTGGCTGTAAAGCAAAACGCTCATGACCGGCCTGGCTGCGAGTCTTTGGTTCTGGAAGAAAAAAATAAGTAAGCAACAGATCTACAAGGCTAAAGCT
>JACQVM010000448.1 GCA_016209785.1 Candidatus Melainabacteria bacterium
ATCCGCTTTGGCCTAACAGCAATGTTGGCCTCCGCAGCAGGCGCAGCGGTGCTTTGCCTGCTGGCAGATTTACCCTCAATTGCAAATTACCAGCTGCTCGGGCATAGCTTCGGCATACAGCCTGTCAAGCTCGTTCTTGGTTTACTCATGGCCGGCTTTGCTGTTCTTGAACTAGCTGGTAAGGGCAGCACACATACAATTGCTCGTCAGCATCTGCCTTTGGGTGGATTGTTAAGTGGTTTTTTTGGTGGACTCTCAGGACATCAAGGTGCGTTTCGCAGCATGTTCTTGCTAAAGTCTGGTTTGACAAAAGAACAATTCATCGGCACCAGCGCTGTTATTGGTTTTTTGGTTGATCTTGCTAGACTTGTTGTCTATGCCCCAGAGATGATCAAAGCCAATTTAACAAATCAAGCAAGCTTACTAGGTTCAGCCATCCTTGCTGCAGGGGTTGGAGCTGTCATAGGAAATGTACTGGTTAAAAAGGTAACGTTTCGTTTTGTAGAAGTAGCCGCCTCACTTTTGCTTGGCTTTGTCGCTTTAGCGTTGATCACTGGGATTTTATAGGCAATGTCAAGGCAACTCCTTGTGTCCTGACTCTCTCATTCACTTAGGAAAGCCCGACTTACAGACGCCTCTTTGGACTCGCTCGCGATGGTTCCGCCAGGGCATGTTTCCTATGTAGCAAGTAGTAGAAAGGCTCCTTGGTCTCAGTCCAACCCCTCAAATCAGTCTGGATCCCAAGGATGACACTTACTTGGA
Organism: Candidatus Melainabacteria bacterium; assembly: GCA_016209785.1. Lineage (GTDB taxonomy): Bacteria > Cyanobacteriota > Vampirovibrionia > Obscuribacterales > Obscuribacteraceae > JACQVM01. Next base: position 763 of record JACQVM010000448.1, read on the forward strand.
GTGCTCCCAACTTGGCAGCTACGACTACCTGTTAGAGTACCAAGAGTTTGTGTAATTAGGCCCAGCGTTACTTCCAAGAGTACTTACTGGCAAGCCAGTGCTGTTGTCCGAGCAACAGGTACACTCCTGGAGTCAGGGACCAACTGTGCAGGAAGCTGCTTTGACAAGGGCTGGTGACACATACTGAAGGATGTCCCGATTGCTCACAGGTCCAAATTCAAGGCATGCTCTAATAACTGAGCTGCAGCGCCATCGTACTTCGTCAACCCAGCACCAATACGCAGCAAGGTAGCTTTGCAAGTACTTCCGTGAAATGCCATGAAAGTTGCAGCGAATAAAGTTGACACAATTAGCGATGATCTTTGTAGTTGTAGCTGTGGTGCTAGATTGTAAGGAAGGTGCGGCTTTGCATTGCAGTTGCCAGCTAATATACCGGTTGCCGGGTAACCGTTTTGCAAGTCCTGCCAGCTCCAGCATTGTAAGAGCAACCAACAATTGATCGATCGACATACTGATGCGCCCGTGCAATACATCTACACAAGTTGGTTCTGCCGACAAGGCTTCGTATACGTCCAGCTCGTACCCAGAAAGCTCTTCCTTAGGATCTGGAGCGATTGACATAGAGTCCATTGACTTGTCCCTGGAACTGTCCTCAGGCACGACCAAATCACGACAGTCGGCTGACGCCCTGGGTCCATCTTGGTCTCCTAAGGCTTTACCATTTGGTCCGACGCACTGTTTTTCAATTTCTTCTTGCTCAGCACACGGATGCTCCCTTGCAGGTGTCTCCCGACTGCGCTTACAGAATACAGGACAAAAACATGATGAATCAATGGACAAAGCTTCTTCGTCCATATGACTTTGAATTACCATGGTGATCTTCTTGAATACTTGCAGTGCAGAAGACTGCGCAATGCCAGCAAGCTTATGAAACCTTGATGAACTGAGAATCAGTCCATGCTCAATGAACCAGATAGCACCGAGCCAAGCTTTGGGACGTTTTATGCGGTGAAAAAATGTGCCTGCAGTAAGCCACGTCTTCTTTCCACAACTGCTGCATTTGATTGCCCTGCCACCATCTTGTTCTTGCACATTCGTATTTGGACAACAGGGACGCTTGCTAATGCCAGAGGCATCAATTCTCTTATACAATTCCTCCAAACAATCTTTGTCTTTCGGGAACAGCTCATTAAATTCCGACCAGCAGGCACGAATCGCCTCCTCGGTTACGGGAACTCCATTTTCTGATGTGAACTTAGAAGTAATGCTGGACATAAGTTGATACTATTTGCCGATATCTATAAGAAACGGATTCAATTGCCTAATAGTTCAAGGAGATCAATAAATACTACCAACCAGTGTCTGCTGGAAGAATTTGATCCAATGAGATGTTTGCTAAGATTTCAACCGTTAACGGTTGAAATCTTAGCAAACATCTCAGATTACCGTTAACAAATCCAACTCCTTCCTATTCACGTTGTAGTACATCAGGGATACTGCGACAGGTAAAACATACAGCCCAACCAACCTGCTATTCATTCTGGCAAAAATTCTCCAATGCAATTGGTGACAAACTTCTTGATTGTCCTTAAAGTCGCTACGTCCTTTGGTCGGCAACGCTTCAGTCACTCAGTCCATTTTTGGAAGGTAAGTTCAAGAGTTTTACATCATTCCAAACAAATCCGGTTGTCTACTGTGCCGGGCTGTAATGCAAGAATTCTTCAATTGGAACAACAACAATCATCGTCACAACTCATTAGGTTTGATAACCCCGGGTTCCACCATTGTGGACAGGCAGACCAAGTCATTGCGAGCCCTGTTGACATACTGGCACAACCGTGTTCTGTGTACGCAAACAGATTTGTCAAAGGTCATTGAAAACCAAATGCCACAAACAGACACCGCATTGGCACTAATCATCCTCTGCTGACTGTTAGTTGACCACTGCACAAGCGTACAATTTTAGCTTTAGGCGAAGTATCGCGGGTGAATCGGCAATGCAGCCTAGAGTTGGTCGTCCAGGTCAGTTACGCACAGGTAAGCAAATGGATTGAGCAAACATGTAATGAGTAAGGCCTTTAACGGACTGACCGGGTAAAGCCCGTTGGTAGCACTTTGCAAGACTTGATGAATTCTGTAAATGCAAAAGCACCAGTAGATCAATACCGGAAACATCATGTACACCCCAACCAAAAGCATACTTAACGTTGCTGCAAGACCATTTGCTCCGATCATCACTGCCTGGGCTGTGAGCGCCAGCAAAGCAAGGTGGGGTGACGCTACAACAATGGCAATTCCCGGCCAGATCCTAGGCAAGTCAGTGCTACCAGCCATAAAGCCTTGCCTCAAGGCACTCCTCAATAAACTTCAAATGCAACCACCCTAACCGGCGACAAGTTAGGACTCTGGCGATATCGAGTAGGGGATTATCGAACAGTTTGCCGAATTGAAGAATCCAAGCTGACTGTTTTGGTTCTGCATACAGCCCACCACCGCGCAGTTTATGACGATTGATTGCATTTGAAATCATTTGCCATGCTTGGCAATCGGAGCTCACCACCTCCCTCCTACACCCTTGTAACCTTTGCTTAGGCGTATAATATGCCGCACAAAAGCCTTGGAAAGGTTATGGGAAGAAAAAGAGACCTGTCAGCTTCTGGAGAACGTTCTGTTTACTTTACACGGGCTCGGTGGAAACACTGGATTCGCTATTTTGCAGTGTCGATAATTGTCCTGTTAAACATTGGACTTTTGCTTAGCAACATACAACTATTTCAAGAAGGTAGACCATTTGAGTTAAGGCAGGTGGTTTTTAGTTTGTTTCTTGCCATCTTCTTTGACTTAACTGTGCTTGTACCAACCATGCTTGAGGTAGACAAGTTATGGGCAACCCCTGACAAAGTTATCCTCAAAACACTTTTTTGGACTTCCAAGATTCCCTGGGACCATATTCGGCAGTTCCACAACCCTCTTTACCTGACTTTTGCTATATTGCGAACACCAAGATGTTGTTATTTCTTGAACAAACGCGACCTCCAGCCAGCCGATGAGCTCATCGAGACAATCAAGTTTAAGCTGGCAAAGGTAGCCAAATAAAGGTTATATACTTTGTTTGGGTAGGCAACCAGCAAGAGCTATGAGTAAAGGCAAGATACGTGTCTTAATTGGCAAACCTGGCTTAGATGGCCATGATCGAGGCGCCAAAGTGGTAGCACGAGCCTTACGGGATGCTGGCATGGAGGTAATTTATACTGGCTTGCATTGTTCTCCAGAAGAGATAGTAGAGACAGCCATCCAAGAAGATGTAGATGCCATAGGGCTTAGCGTGTTGTCTGGTGCACATATGGTAGTTTTCCCGCGTGTCATCGAGCTATTAAAGGAGCAAGGTGCTGAAGACATTGTTGTGTTTGGTGGAGGGATTATCCCTGAAGAAGATCGTCAGCAGTTATTGGTTTTAGGTGTCAAAGAAATATTTGTGCCTGGTGGTGCTACTCAACAAACAATCAAGTTCTTAAAAAACCACCTGAAGACCGCTATCAGTACCCAACATTAAAACTTTAAACATTCTGCCTACAAATTACCTTGTTTTGGGTATATGTTAGTAAAAGGAGGGTACGTAAATTAAACATAGAGCTAGCAGATTAAATTTGCAGAAGCATCTCTTGACCTCTGTGTTATACTACCCATCTAGAGTTGGATTCGGCAGGAGAGACAAGGTTGTTAGATAATCTCAACAACGATCGGGACAAACAAGAGCGTCGCAGCTTTGAAGAGGCCATGGCCGAAGTAGCAGGACTGCTCTACCGTGAAACATTTGTGCCTGCTGCAGTAAACTTTTTCTCCCGCAAAGAGTCCCACGAGGCAGCCAGACAGGCCGGAACAAAGGTGTTTGCCCGCCTGGCCGAAAGTGATCCTCTTACAGACAACGCTTACGCCCAAGTCTAGTTGACAATACCATAGTAGCTGTTTAAGTAGCTTCCAAGAATTTGGTGTTGGCAACAAAAGCCAAGCTTGCACTAAGGTACAATGAATAGGAACCAATTATGGTTGTTGTGCCTAGCCAATCCTCGAGGCTTAAATGTCCTCAAAGCCGCCAGTACAATACAGGAAAGGCGATGTTGTTTTGGTTTCGTTTCCCTATACTACCGACGATGGACAAACGCAGACCAAGCGACGTCCTGCTGTAATCATTTCCAATGATTCCAATAATGCGCGGCTTGACGATGTTCTTCTCGTCCCCCTTACAAGCAATACCAGCCGGGCTACTCGTGAGCCAACCCAAGTTGTAATTGAAATGAGTTCATCCGAAGGGCAAGCAGGTGGACTCAGACTAGACAGCGTCATTGACTGCACTGTAATTGCCACCATTCCTAAAACTCTTTTGGTTAACAAGATTGGTGCTTTTCCTCAAGAGGTTATGGAAAGAGTCGACCAGTGTCTTATGGTTGCAATGGCAATTGGACGCCCTGTACAGCAGCCATTGCCAATAGACCAGCTCTCTGCCGGTGAGGTCGAGGCACAATCAGACAGTACCTAGGATTTTTGCAGTCCAAACCCTGGGGGACTGTTATAGATTGCCCCAAGATAAATAAGTGGACTCAAGGCAACCAGCACAAGACACACAATGTCGCTAGCAAAAATATCTGCCCCATGACTTTGTAACAGCTTAATGTAGGTGGCTATTTCCATTATTGCGCCGCTAAGAAAATAAGCCACCAGATTTTGTCGCCCAAGTTTAGCCACCATCAGCCACAGCATGAAACACCAGGCTAGGTAGACTAAGACATTGACCAAGTAGTCTTGCCAATATCGAGCTGTACAGGGGTAAATTAAGCTAAACAATACTGACAAAAGAAGATAGACTTTAAAATTTCGACAGTATTTGGCATATAGTCCTGCCGAAACACCAGCAAACACTACAAAACCAACTCCCCTGGAAACCGAGGTCATAATTGTCGCCAACGCTGGACTAGATACATTGGCCATTGCACAAAAAGCTCCTTGGTCAGCGACAGTTAAGTTGGGTGAAATCAAAGCAAATACATGCGTGCTCAATGTGTGAAGAGCAAGAAATCCTAGTCCAAGTGCATAACCGACAAGCACAGCATCCAGCCAAAGATTGCGTTTAGTAAAACCATTGTCCTTATCGTCGGCTATTAAGCTTGCTCTGACAAGACGAGCCACTGAGATTCTGGGGAAAAGAATACGAAAGGATGCCAGCCCAAAGGCTGCCAAGGCAGCAAATGCGCCTATGGAAGACACAGCTTTTAGCACCAGTCGTACTGCCTCAGCAACAAAGTAAGACGAAAGCGGTGTATCCGTGCCATACCCTACAAAGAATTCAGGCAGATCATTTAAAGATTGAGGCAGAACTAAAACTGTCACCCCGATGGCAACAAGAACTGCAGGCCGCCAGCGAATGGCCCCTGATCTAGCTACACCAATCATCCACCACAAAACCGCCACCAAAAGCATGAGCCCTACAGCAGCAACCAGATAATTGGCTAGTTGATCCTTAAGTGTCTTTCTCGACCGCTCCCACCTCCACTTGTCAGGCAGTTCCCAGCCTTGATCAAAGTTGCTCACCAGGTGCCCAACCGTACTGACAACTATCTTGTAGTCAGCATCTCCAACCTTGTATTTTGGCACCTTATAGGTAAAATCCCAGTCAGTACGATTTTTTAAGCGCTCCTCAGAAACATCATCAAACTGAAATGGTGCCATTTCAGGATGCTCTTCCTTTAGATAGCGCTCAACCTTATCCTGAGCTGCCCTTTGCGTAAGCTGCGCACCTGGAGCATCTTCTGCTAAAACCACTCCTAGCGAAAGAGGCTTTCCTCCCCCACTAAGACAAACCAGATATTCTTCTGGATCTAGAGGACGAAAAAAGCGGACCTTCCATACCAGTGGCTGCTCAGGTACTTTCACCAACTGATAGGTTTTGGCTAGCTTGGCCTTTTCAAACACATACTGTAGTGC
>JACQVM010000033.1 GCA_016209785.1 Candidatus Melainabacteria bacterium
CAACGGGGCTGGTAAGACAACAACAATCAATATGCTGACAACTCTGCTGAGTCCTACCGAGGGGGAGTTTTTTATTGGTGGTTATCACGGGAGCCGACAGTGCGAACAGGCTAAGGCATGCTTTGGAGTTGTTTCGCAGGACGTGTCTATTTATCAGGAACTAACGGCTTATGAAAACCTAGCTTTTGTAGCTGATCTTTATGGGATTCCGAGAAATGTAGCTAAGCAGAGGATAGGGTTGCTTCTTGGTCAGGCAGGATTAGCGGAGCGGGCCAATGACCAGGCAGGAGAGTTTTCTATGGGGATGCAGCGCAAGCTTTCCATAGCTACTGCTATTTTGCATGAACCAAAAGTTCTTTTTATGGATGAACCAACAGTTGGTCTTGATCCCCAATCGAGACGCCAGATTTGGAAGGCGTTAATTGACTTGCGGGCTCGGGGCGTTACTATCTTGCTGACTACTCATTATCTGGAGGAGGCAGAGCTTTTAGCAAACCGCATTGGCATAATTCGCCAGGGTAAGCTGGTGGTTGAAGGTACCATTGAGGAGCTTAGGGAAAAAATAAAAGGGATTCGCAGCATTGCCATTCGGCTAACCAGACAGTTTGATGCAGACGAGCTTAAGGGTAAGCTTGATAAGCTTATGGCTCGGTTTCGCACGCAGGTTCATTATGATCCTTTGCGCAACACAATTTCTTTTGCACAACCTGGAGATGGTCAGCTCTTGAAACATCTTGGCGTGGTGCTGGAATGGTTGGCTCAGATGGATATTCCATTTTCTAAGTTTGCCACCAGTGAACCTAACCTGGAGGAAGTTTTTTTGTCTGTTGCCCATGGCACTGTCAATTTTGATCCAGTGGGTGATGGTGGTATCGAATAAGGAGTCAAAGAATCTATGCATCAGGTGCTGGCAATTATGAGTAAGGATATTTTACAGTGGACACGACGGCCACTGTATTTTATCTCTAGCACGTTGCTGGCCGTCTTAATTATCTCTGTAGTGGGCAATACAATTTCTGGGGCCACAGACATTCCTTTTGGACTGTATGATCCAGCAGACATCAGCGAGCTAACAAAGCATCTTACTGAGTCGAAAAGATTTCATGTGAAATCATATGATGATTTAGAACAAGCAAAACAAGATTTGACGAAAAGCAAGATAGTGGCTCTTGCCGATGTTTCTCAAGACCCGCTTGAAGATGAGGTGCGGATTTTAACCGAGGGACACAATCCGCTGGTGGACATGCAAATTTCTGTTGGTATCTTAAATGTGCTGACCCAAAAGGCAAAGGAACTAAGTCTTCCATTACATTCTGCACAACTTTTCCCGATAAGTTTTGGACTAAGAGACTACGTTACACCTGGGTTGGCTGCTTATCTGTGCTATGTCCTGGCGTCGATGAATCTAGGATTTTCCTGGATCTATGAATGGATGGAAAAGACCTATAGGCAGATTATCCTTGCTCCACATGGACTGAAGGCTGCAATAATAGCCAAGACATTTACAGTGACCATGGAAGCATCGGTCGTCCTGTGGTTGGCTTTGTGTATTACAGCGCCACTAGGTGGTTTTACACTCGGTGGGAATTTTGCTGGACTTGTTGCTTTTACAGTTTTGTCCATGTTTTGCTTTACTTGCATTGGTCTTGGGTTTGCTTGTTTGCTGAAAACTATTCGCATTTACACAATGACTGTTTCAATTCTGGGAGTTGGTCTTATGTTTGTAAGTGGGATTATCATCCCTGTTGAAGCAATGCCGGGCTGGGAGCAAATTGGTGCCAAGAGCTTGCCAATGTACTATAGCGCGGACGCCTTTAAAGGAGTTATGCTAGGAACACCAGCTGATTATCTCAGAGATGCGATAGTTCTGTTTCTCTGGGGATGCATTGGTCTTACGGTAGCTGCCATACTGTTAAATAGGCGTAGAGCTCATTTGTAAGTTCCTAAAGGATTACCTTGATGTTTGGCCCAGTGCTAAAAAAGCTAATAGTTCCTTTGTTTGCAGGTGTATTGCTAGCCTCTTCGGTGTTGGCTCAGACAGGGAAAACTGCCGTTGCCGATTTGGTGACTTTGCTTTCTGCCTGGTCTGGAGACAATCTGGATTCTATTATTTCCAATGCGGCAGCTAAGCATATTGATTTTGCTGGTATGGCCGAGTGTGCTTTAGGGAAAGTGCAGTGGGACCGATTAGGACCAGCAAGAAAAAGAGAGTTTGTAGCAACATTTAGAAGACTGGTAGAACACCGATATTATCGACGGTGGCACAAAATATTTCACAAAGGAACACTTGCATATGTTAGCGAAGCAAATGCCAGTGATGACACCATTGTTAAGACCTTGCTTAGGGTAGGGAAAAAAGAAGATGTGGTCATTTGGCGGCTACGATCATCTGATGGCGATCTTAAGGTAATTAGTCTGTCAGTAGAAGGAAAGGATTTACTTAAGCGCTTAAATGCCCGATTTCAGCGTCACCTGCAGAAGGACGGATTTGATGGGCTGATGGCTTGGCTAAAGGACAAGCTGGACGAAGATGACGACTTAGAGACAAGCTCTGCTGCAATAATTCTTGTGCAGTGAGTTTAGCGGGCTTGTCCATGAGGAACTGAAGCAGGCTGTCTAGGAATGGTTAGTGTGCCTTGATATTCGGCTGGACTTACCCCTGCCATTTCTCCAAGTTTCATAATTTGTAGGTGTCTAAAGTCGGGTGTGCCACTACGAGTTTTGGAAGGCTCGAGATAAATTCCAGAATCTGCAAGATCTTGGTTGACTCGGTTGAGCAACTCTCGCACGTTTCCTTCCCCTTTTAGAATTGCGTCATTAAATGCTTGTTCCATTTTCTTGACCGCAGCCTCATTTTGAGGTGCTCTATCTACAACCATCTCCTTAAGCTGTCCTGAAATCATGTGGGCCTCGTGGTCCACTATCCCGGGAGGGCGACCACTGCTTTGTTCTTGGCGTCTGAAGTCTTCAGGGAGTTTATCATGTCTGCTTTCAGGATGTCCTGATTGAGCCAGCAACTGATCGGCCGGAGCCAATCCGACCTGAGTAACTGTGGTGTCTGCTGACTGTCTGTCAACCGTGACTCTTCTTTCGCCTAATGCTGCTTGTGCTTCTTCTGAAGCACGAGCTACTGGTGACTTTTCTGTACTTTCACTGGGTTGTCCAAGATCTTCTAAAGGATTTGGCATATCACATTGCTCCTCTTAAGTTATTAAGGTTAGTAACAGTACTGCTGTTGGGACAAACAAACCACACCCTTTTAGCCATATACCCTATGCCCCTGAAAGTAAACCAGCAGCAATCTTCAGAATCACACTTACTTTGTCTTCTTGTCTGGCCACGGGCGGACTGGCTTAATTTCCCCGGGCCGTAGACTCCCTATGTGCTTGAGAATGCTCTTGTACTCTGGGTGTGTTTTAGGATAAACAAGGAGCGCGTCACCTATAGCATTACCTGGGCCTTCAGCCCGAAGCTGAAGGGTTATGGTGCCGTCTTTGTCCATGGTAGCAATGCCAATATATTTAGGCAGACTTGGAGTTTGCTTAGTGTGCCGTGCAGCAGGCTCCGGAGCAGCTAGTGATTGCCATGTGAGCAAGCTAAAAACTGACAGCAGCAAAAGTATTGCTGACACACAAAATCTTACTGTGTCAAGCCATGTTCTCGTAGGTGATTTAGTCATGGACAACTACTTCTTATCTCCTTCTTGTGTCCAAGGCGGAACTGGGAGGGATTGTCCAGGTTTTAAATTGCCAATGTGTGAAAGAATCTTTGCATAATCTTTATGGCTTTTATGATAGACAAGCAGTGCATCCCCAACGGCATCGTGTTTTTCAGCCCTTAACTGAAGCGTAATTGTTCCATCACTGTCCATAGTGGCAACACCGATAGAGTCTTTCTTTTCTGATTTTTCTTTTGAATTCTCTGGCCAGGGTGGTACTGGCTTATATCCTCCTGGCTTTAAACCGCCAATATGTAAAAGAATTTTTGCATAATCTTTATCACTCTTTTGATAAGTGAGAATTGCATCTCCAATTGCGCCAGCTCCTTCAGCCCTTAGTTGGAGTGTGATGGTACCATCTTGGTCCATATAAGCTACTCCAATTGACTTTGGTTTGGTTTCGACATGTCTAGCGTCTGGACTGGCAGATGCTGGTTGGCGAGTTAGTTCAACCAAATCTAGTGAAGGATTTCGATCGATCTTAGGAGTTTGAGAGTCCTGAATTGGCGTAGTATCTTTGTGTGGTTCCATGCGTTGTCACTCCACAATCATTTCACATATCGTACAAAACAGTATTTTAATTGTTCCACGGTGAGACTGGTTTATATTCACCAGGTTTTAGTCCACCAAGGTGCTTGAGAATATCTTCATACTTTGGATGCGTTTTAGGATAGGTTAGCAGTGCATCACCGACAACTTTACCTGGGCCTTCAGCCCGAAGCTGAAGGCTAATGGTGCCATCTTCTTCCATCCATGCTACACCGATGGAGCGTGGTGCGGTGTCGGTGCTTTGGTGGGAGCTTTCATTGTTCTCGGTCATTTTATGCTAGCCTCCTTTTCCTTGATTGCCTTAATTGTATTTGGAAAGTACTTCTCAAGAAGCTGTTTTTGCCACGCATTGGCCGGACCACCATGGATGGTTGCATACAAGTCAGCAAAAGCCTCGTCTCGGCCAGCATGACCGTCTTGCAGGTAATAAGCTAGTATCTCACGGTCTGCTGGTGGAATTTTTGCTACATCTTCTTCGTATGCTTTCTTGAATTCATCGCTA
>JACQVM010000048.1 GCA_016209785.1 Candidatus Melainabacteria bacterium
GACTCTATACAAACAGCAGCATTAAAACTAAGAAGCCCTATGATAAGTACCTGCGTAGCTTTTGGATTCCATTGGCATAACCCACCTAGAATAAGCACACACACTGGGATTTCAGAAACTAAAAGATACCTGCCTTGTGGACCTCCCAGATTAACCGTTGAAGCAAAAACCATAGCCATGAGGTTAAAGACAAAACATACAGCCATAGTTATCCAAATGGCCAAAACTCCAACATTGCCTTTTGTTGAAACCTGCAACCAAAGCTTTCGTACCCATCCAAGACAAGCAGCAATAACAAAAGCAAGGTACACAAAATATAAGGGGCGCCACAAAAAAACATTCATATAGCCAAACATACCCCAAAAGCTAAAAAAGCTAAATCGCCACCAGCGGCGATCAGTTAGTACCTGCCAGGGATAAAGATGAAAGTTCAGCTCGCGGTTAAATGCACCAGCCCAGGTAGCATACATGGTTGTTGTTCCTAAAACATCTCCTGCAAATTCATAGTTATTACGATAAAACCACCAGCCAGAAAGTAGTGTTGCAAGAATCATTGTGGTGGCAACACAACCAATGGCCCTCCATAACGCAGTCTTATGAACCCACCAAGCCAACAACATTGCCACTACAACGGTAGGGAAAATGGCATAGCCAGAATACTTACACAAGGACAAATAAGCTAAAACAATTCCTAGTCCTGCTGACTTACCCACGCTCAGACCATACTTAATGCTTAAGACAAGCAAATAAATAACTAGGCTAGCCAAGGCAATGCTGGTTGAATCATTGTTAACATAGGAGTTAACAAAGACAAGCTGAGGATGAAAGGCTACCAATGTTGGCAATGCGGCAGCTACAAGGCGCTTGCCAGCAAAAACTTCCTGCCCAACCTGATAAGCTGCCCAGACTGTAAAAAGTCCCATCAGCAAGCTACCAAACCTAGCAAACAACAAATTGTCGTTTGGTCCCCAAAGAACTCCTAAGACAATATGTGGCAAGTAACCTAACGGAGGCAGCGATCCATAAACAGCCTCTAGTCCTCCTGCAGCAACTTCACCTGAGCCGGGTAACCGTAAATGATCACATACAAACCTCACAACCCAAAGATGTGCTACCTCATCGGGAGCTTCTGAGGTTGGTATTAAGAAGATCCAGGGCAAGCGAATTAACGCTGCTGCAAAACAAACCAAGAAAAGATTGTAGGTCAAAACTGCTGACTTAAGCCTCCAGTAATCTTAAGGCAAACATGTTACACCACACCACAGTCAAACCCTAGCCCTTAGGGCTGGGTGCTTACAAGGAATCAGCAGATTGCCTGATATTGACATAGACTTGTGCCAGGTAGTCTATGATTATGGCCAGGTGGCTTCTTATAAATGTGCCTAACCGTTAGCTCATGAAAGATTCAGATAAAACCAAAAACCAGCTTTTAGAAGAGCTTCAGGAGCTAAAAAAGCATGTGGTTAACCTTGCTGAGTTGAAGCAGTCGCTCAATGCTGCTAAAGAAACTTACGAGGCATTAATACACTCTATTGACGGCATTGTATGGGAATGTGACCCCTATACATTTAAGTTTTCCTTTGTCAGTGAGCAAGCTGAGCGACTTGCCGGTTACCCGGTTAGCCAGTGGCTAACCGAACCTAATTTTTGGCTGAATCATGTCCATCCTGAAGATCGCGAGTACGCAATGGCATACTGCCAGCAAGCTACTGAGAAGATGTTAAACCATGAATTTGAATACCGGATGATATGCGCCCAAGGACAAACAGTATGGCTCAGAGACATTGTGACGGTCATAACCGAAAACAATAGGCCAGCTAAGCTTGTCGGAGTAATGATTGACATTACAGAGCGTAAGCACTCTGAACAAGCCCTTAAGGAGTCTGAGGCTCGCTTTAACAGCTTTATGCAAAACAGCCCTGCTGTTGCCTGGATGAAAGATGGTGAAGGACAGTACGCTTACATTAACCAGTACTTTGGAGACACTTTTAAGATAACCCTTCCGGAAATTCTAGGTAAAACCGACTCTTATTTTTTACCAGAAGAAACTGCTAAGCAACTCCGCGACAATGACCTGGCTGTCTTAGCTTCAAAAAAACCTTTAGAGATTATGGAAACAGTACCTACGCCAGACGGTACACCACATTACTGGCTAGTGTTTAAGTTTCCATTTGAAGATAGTTCAGGCAAACAATATGTTGGTGGAATGGCAATTGATATAACAGCTCGCAAGCTTGCAGAAGAGGATTTAAAAAAGGCCCATGACGAGCTGGAAGCTAAAGTTTTAGAGAGGACACAGGAATTAGCTGAAGTCAATATCTTCTTTAACCTTTCAGTTGATTTGTTTTGTATTGGTCGGCTTGATGGCACCGTCATTCGTGCTAATCCTGCTATCGAAAAAACGCTGGGTTACTCAATTGAAGAGTTAAGTACTCACAAGGTCCTCGAGATAGTACATCCAGATGATCAACAAAAAGCAAGGCAGGCACTCAATCAACTATCAATTGGGCAAAACATACTTGATACTGAGGTCCGTGTTCGCTGCAAAGATGGCTCCTATAAATGGATTCTTTTCAGTGCTACACCAGTAATCGACCAACAAATATTTTACGCAGTCGGTCGCGACATAAGCTTACGTAAGAAAGCAGAAGAAGAAGTACGTCGCAGCGAGCAAATGCAAGCTCAAATCTTAGACGCAGTAACGGATATGATAATCTGCAAGGATGCCAATTCACGTATCCTGTATGCCAACAAGGCTTTTCGTGACTTCCATGGTATTAGCATGGACGGACTCCAGGATGCAGCAACCAGTGTTTCTAGCTTAAGGCAACAAAGCATTACAGACGATGCTTATGTTTTTCAAACCGGCAAAACTGTGAATATCCCTCAAGAGTCCATTGCCCGCAAAGACTTAAAGACATTCTTGTTTCATACTATTAAGTCTCCAGTAGTTGATGCAGAAGGCACTGTTGTACAGACTGTCAGTGTTGCTCGAGACATTACTGAATACAGGCAAGCAGAAGAGAAAATTAAAAAGCTAAACGAAGACTTGGAGAACAGAGTAACGGAACTGGCCACTATAAACAGGGAGCTTGAGTTGCTTACACACAAGCTAGAGTTGTCACGCGATCATGCTCTTGAAGCTTCGCAACTTAAGTCCGAGTTTGTTGCCAACATAAGTCATGAAATCCGTACCCCTATTTCAGGTGTTTTAGGTATGACTGAGCTTCTCTTGGACACCTCACTCAATGAAGAACAAAATAGCTTTGCTAGAGCAATTCACGACTCAGCTAAGTCTTTACTTACCATCATTAATGACGTCCTAGACTTCTCTAAGATGGAGGCAGGCAAAATTGAACTAGAGAGCATTGATTTTTCGCTTTTGTCACTTGTTGAATCTTCTGTTGAGCTCATAGCACCGGTAGCCTGGGATAAAAAGCTTAATCTGATGTGTTATGTAGACCCCAACATTCCATCCTTATTAAAAGGAGATCCTGTACGGCTGCGCCAAATCTTGCTTAATTTGGCAAGCAATTCCATTAAGTTTACTGAACGCGGAGACGTAATAATAAGCGCCAGCCTAGCATCTCAAAACAGCAGCGCAGTAAACGTACATTTTGAGGTAAGTGACACTGGCATTGGCATAACTGAGGCAGCCCGTAAGAGACTCTTTCAACCATTTGTACAAGCTGATGGCTCCACAACGCGCAAGTACGGGGGAACTGGGTTAGGATTGTCAATTTGCAAACGTATTGTTGAACTTATGGGCGGTACCATTGGTGTTGAGAGCACCAGGGGCAAGGGCTCAACATTCTGGTTTACCACAGCCATGCCCCGCTCAGGCTTCAGTAGCACCCAAGGAATGACATTTTTATCCTCTGCTGCTGCTGATCTGCATGAGCTTAAGCTGTTGGTATTCTCGGACAATAAAGCATCGCAACACATACTAAGACAATATTTGAATGCAGCCGGAATTGAGTCCCACCATGTGCTTAGCACAAAAGAAGCCTTTAAGCTCCTGGATACCAATGCCTATGACATAGTCATTGTTGATTGCTCTAAAACATGCAAGGAGGCTTTAGCCTTAGCTAAAACAATAAGACTTCACTCCGCTGCTAGCAGCACCAAAATTGTTTTAACATACGCCTTTGAAGGAAAGAGCCGGAGCGAAATGGAATCCTTAGAAGGTGTGTCAGTCATTCTAACCAAACCTATCAGGCAGGCACAACTTATTGATGCCCTTGCTAGAGCCACTCATCGTCCTGGACTAACACCCCCCAAAGCACTTACCACAGAAACCACAACCAACAAACCACTAAGAGCTAGCCCAGAAGCTCTGGTACTGGTAGCAGAAGATAATCCAGTTTTGCAAGAGCTGGCCTTGCTGCAACTTAGAAAGCTAGGAGTGGCAGCGCACGCTGTAACAAACGGCAAAGATGTATTAGAAGCTGTATCCCACACCCAATACTCCCTTGTCTTAATGGATTGTCAAATGCCGGAAATGGACGGCTTTGAAGCTACTTTAGCCATCAGAAAAAATGAAACAATAACAGGTCAACACATCCCCATAGCAGCTATGACTGCAGCGGCCATGAAGGGTGACCGTGAACACTGCATCACAGCTGGAATGGACGACTATCTATCCAAGCCAGTCACCTTAGAGCAACTGGAGACTTTATTGCAACGCTGGCTACCGGACAGACCACGGTTAGTTGAGGATAAACAAGTATCTATTGACAGCACAAACTTTAAGCCTCAGAAGTCACAATTAATTGATCTTCATGCCCTAGAAAACCTTTATGGACAAGGAGCACTGGCAGAAATCCTGCATATGTTTATAAGAGAAGGCCGGGTGCTTTTAAGCGAGGTAGGATACGTGCTAGAAAGACAGGACAATAAGCGGCTGTCCCAGGTAGCGCACCAACTAAAGGGGTTGTGCTCAGTTATGACTTGTAATCAAATGGAGAAACTAAGTCAAGATTTAGAACAGGCAGCCAATCAACGTAACTGGCAACAAGCTTCCACCATTACTCAGTTACTGGCACAGTCATTAGACACCATATTCGATACCTTCCAAGACTCTAGTAACCTGCAGGACTAAATCTTTGTGACAAGACAGCTATAATTGCTCTTCAACCTAACTATCAATGATTAGAGCACTCCTTATTATTGTCATGTTCTTATGCCTAGCCGTGCCACTGGGCATTTGGTGGTTTGTTCAGCTAGGCTTGCCCCAACTAGCTGGTCTGATAACTATCTCCGAACTTACGGCCCCGGTTGTTGTTGTCTTTGATGGACGCGGTGTTCCATACATAGAGGCTAAGATGGATAGCGATTTATACCTTACCCAAGGCTATGTGACAGCCTGCAATCGTATGTTTCAAATGGATATGCTAAGGCGACTAGCAGAAGGTGAGCTCTCTGAGATTTATGGTCCTGCCACAGTTGCTTCAGACAAACTTGTAAGAACCATCGGATTTTCCAGGTTAGCTGAGGCTGAACTAAATGCACTCTCTCAGCCAGCCAAAGAAAGCTTAGAAGCTTACTGCCGTGGGGTTAATTTTTACCTTTTCTCACACTTTAAGAAGTTACCCCTTGAGTTCTGGCTCCTTGGCTACAAGCCAAAGCCGTGGACTGCCAAGGACTCACTTGCCATATGGAAGTACTTAAGTTATGAGTTGGACCAATCTTGGCAATTGGATGATTTACGAGAACGCATAACCCGCAAAATTGGAAGTCAAGATACTGATGCCTTGTTTGCTAACAGTCCTGCGCTTGGCCCCCACAAAGTTACCCAGGCACCCTCTCTAAGCCCAACACAAGGAGGCTTTTGCAATCTAGGTAGTAAAAACCTAAAATTGGCTCGCGCCTTTTTACCTAACCTGGGCAGCACATCCTGGGCTGTAGCAGGCAAGGGATCAGCCAGCGGTGGAGCACTCTTAGCTTGCGATAAGCATACCCCTTTTTCCGAGCCTGATTACTTTTACCTATTATCCTTGGCATCACCTATGGTGCATGTAGCTGGAGCCTCTGTACCAGGCATTCCAGGAATTGTCTTGGGGCGCAATGACAATATTGCTTGGGGCAGTGCAGCACTCAAAGCCGATGTACAAGATCTCTTCCAAGAAGAGTTCAGCAACCGCTTTCCTAATCAATACAAAACACCTAGCGGCTGGCAAAATGCAACCGAGATAACCGAAGTAATTCCTGTAAGGTTTGCCAAAGACTTAGTACACAAGGTTGCTTTCACACGGCATGGACCCATCTTAGTCAAGCAAGGAAACACGGCTGTTGCTTTAAGTTGGTCAGGCACGTTAACAGGCAAGTCAGCACTCAATTCACTTTGGCACTTAAACCGGGCACACCGCTGGGAGGATTTTGTGGAGGCGCTTAAGGAATTTCCTGGGCCAGCTCAAGTGTTTACTTACGCTGATCGAGCCGGCAATATTGGCTACCAAGCTGCCGGCATTGTGCCCACAAGAACTAAAGCAAATGTAGGAACATCAATAGTGACAGGCTGGGAATCCCAAGGAGACTGGACAGGAACAATTCCGTTTAACCAGCTCCCTAATACCCTTA
>JACQVM010000049.1 GCA_016209785.1 Candidatus Melainabacteria bacterium
CATGCAGTACTGGCAGCGCAAGTTACACCTGTCAGTGACAGAAATGCGCAAGTAAGTATGTATTCTGCCAAATCGGTCAACTAATCCCATCATGCCTTAACATTGCTACCTTGACTGAACTTTAGCTTTATAGCGCTTATGCCACCAGCCACTGAGAACACATCGCTTATTCCTTTTTGCCGCAGCTGCTCAGCCAAACTTTTACTCCGAGTACCACGTTGACAAAATAGAAGATATTTGCCAGTTGCATCTAGCGACGAGCTATCAACAATAAGCTCTCTCATTGGTATTGCCCAACACATAGTCACAGGTGGGATTTCACGCTCATGTGGCTCTCGAATATCAATTAGCTGAAACTCGGCAAGTACTTTAGCGGAAAGCTCCTCTATATCCATCTCCAAATTGTTCTTACGTTCTTTCTGCTTTGAGCTCAATTTAACAAGTGCGGGTTGGCTACCACAGACAGGACAAGCACTGTTGCGTAAAGCCTTAATTTGGCGAATCTCCCAGCTCAGTAAGTTGAATAAAACAATGTGATCGGTCAAGGAGGTTGGCAATTCAAGAATTAGCTTCAGTGCTTCCATAGCTTGCATGGCACCCAATACACCTGGCACAGCACCGATAACTCCTGACTCAGTACAGGTGCCAACACAACCAGCTTCTGGCACCTGCGCCCACAAACAACGTAGACATTGTCCATGGCCACTTGAGTCAATGAGCTGGATTTGCCCTTCATATTGATAAATGCTTGACACAACAAGCGGTATTCGAGCAAGCACGCAAGCATCATTGAGCAAAAATTTGCTCTCAAAATTGTCTGTGCAATCAAGCACCAGGTCATACTGAGAAATTATGGACTGAGCATTTTGGACACTAATTTTGGTATGGTGGCAAACAACGTCAACTAAAGGGTTAAGATCTTGCAATTTTTGTGCTGCCAGATAAGCCTTGGCTTGACCAATGTCCTTAGGTGAATACAAAACTTGCCGATTAAGATTGCTAATCTCCAACTTGTCGAACTCACAAATGCCTATTGTGCCTACGCCTGCAGCAGCCAGGTACATAAGCGCAGGAGATCCAAGCCCACCTGAGCCTACAACCAGGACCCGGGCATGTTTTAGCTTTTCTTGTCCGCTAATGCCAATTTCAGGCAGACAAATTTGCTTTGAGTATAATTCAGCCTGGCTTAAGTACTGCCCCCTAGGCAGTACTGTTGACTCATTGCTTGGCTGGTCAATAGGGTGGCATGGCTTAGCGTGAGAGCTTTGACAATTGACCCAGGATGTTGATCCATCAACATAATGTTCTTTTTTCCAGATTGGCAGCCTGGACTTAACCTCATCGATGATGTAGCTAACTGCAGCCATTGCTTGCCTCCTATGGGCAGCTGTTACACCAGCCCACACAGCTGTTTCACCAATTGCCAATAAGCCTGTGCGATGGACACACACAGCATTTAAAACGTCAAATTTGTGTTGAACCTCCTCAATTATTTTTTCCCCTTCTGTGGTAGCCAGCTTATCAAAAGACTCATACTCAAGGAAATCAACTTCCTTGCCTTCATTGTGATTACGAACCCAGCCTTCAAAGACGCAAAACGCACCAGCTCGGCAATCCACCAGCATTGCCTTTAAGTGCTCTTGATCAATGGGCTCTGAGGTCAGGCAAAACATTCTTATCCCCCTGCCACTGGCGGTATAAATACTACCTCGTCCTCATCGCAAAGCTGTGTATCCCAGTCCTTAAATTCGTTGTTGATGGCCAGTTGCATACGGTCTACACCAAGACTAAATCCCCATCGCTCTCTTAACTCTTCATACAGTTGCCTTGCTGTGGTAGCTTGTGTACACAGGCTCTCCTGAGATGTCCTTGCCTGCTCCCGGAGAAGAGCATAGTATGAAACACTAATCCTTTTTCCCTTGCCAACAACCATGCTTGCCACCCGGTCAATTTAATGTCAAGTGGCCTTATTGTCGCATAAAGATAAAGGTTTAAACCACAACTTGAAGATTTACAGGACACAGCCCACTTGGCAGATGTTGTCCTAGAAGTACAAGAGAAAGTGCTTCTACTGCAAGATCTGAAGGATCAAAAGTAGCCAGACAATTGTCCCAGTCAGGCAAGCCCATAAGGTCATATGGCACATCGCAAGCAATTGCTATCTTGTCCTTACATACCTCAGCCAAGGATTTACCCAACTTGATTTGTCCTTGATTAAGAAGGCTTCGGTATGTGAGATAAATGCAGCCTTGCCCTTTACACTGCTCTGCAACAACAGCAATTTCCTCAGTGGTCGGGTCTGGCAAATAACGCACTTGTTTGAGCTGAATTTTGCCTGCTTTAAGGAGTTGTTTTGAGTACTTAACTAGGTACTGTTCAAGATTTAAAGCATAGCGAGGAAGATCGGGTGTAACTATAACCCACCAGCCACTAGTTAGGTCCGGAATGTTACCCCGCAAACAACTTATGGCACGGCTGGCAGCTTTAAGGCTTGTATCATGATCCACTGACAATAGTTGCTTAAGTTCATGGAGACGTTCCAGGCGGCTCTTGGGCTGTTCAGTTAGTTGTCCAGTTATAGTAAGTGCTTTCTCTAGCCTATCTTTGGATTTTGCAAGTTGACTCTCATGAATACGTCCTGACTTAACTGCTTTCATGAGCGCCTTGTGCACGGATTTTACTTGTGATGGCTTTCCTAAAACTAACAACTGATCTGCACCAGCAGCCAGAGCCAAAACAGCAGCTTCTTCCAACTCCCAATTATCGGCAATACCTTTCATAAGCAGGTCATCAGTAAACACTAGCCCAGCAAAACCTAGGTACTGTCTTAAAAGCCCGGTTGTAACCCGGTAAGACAAAGATGCTGGAAGCGGCTTCTCATCAATTGCACAAGACCAAATATGACCTGTCATCATTGCCGGGCTATATTGCACACAAGCCCGGAAAGGAACAAGCTCTTGCTGCCATAGTTCTTTGGCACCACGTTTATTGACAGCAAGGTGCAGGTGAGAATCTTCAATCGTATCCCCATGCCCAGGAAAATGCTTCCCTACAGCTATGATTCCTTCGTCTGTTAGGCTCTTTGTTACAACCATGCCAAGTTCACGGACTTGGGCCGGATTACTCCCAAAGCTCCTGGTGCCAATTATTGGATTAAGCGGATTGGTTAAAACATCCAAAACTGGAGATAAAACACAGTTGACTCCTAAGAGTTTAAGCTGCTTGGCACTAAGGTGGGCAATGCAGGCCGCCTCATGGGGATCATTGAGGGCAGAAAGCGCCATAGCGGAGCTCAACGGTGTAAGAATGTGATCAAACCTTTGCACCGAGCCACCTTCTTGGTCCACCGCTATTAGAGGCTCCCAAGAAGTGCGCATAGAAATAGATCCAATAAGGCAAGAGAGTTGTTCTAGATCCTTAGCATTTTCCTTGAAAAGCACGACACCACCCATGATGCCCTTCTCAAGAACATCGCTAGTATCATCATCCAGCTCCTCACCTTCAATCCTGCCAACGATGAGCCTGCCAACAGCCTGCCTAAGATCATTTGGCTTACCCACGGGACTCCTCACAATCAATGAGACAGAAAGCATCGACCGCACGCTGGCGACCTGCAACATTTACCTTTCCTAATCCAATGAATTTAAACTTGTGCTCAGTGAGGTTATGGGTGGTTTTGTCAACAATAATCCGGCTAGGTGTCTCGTCTGTTATAAGCTTTTCCAAACGAAAGGCTATGTTTGCCGTGTCCCCCAAGAGCGCTGGATTTGCTTCCGAGTGCCCCAGTGAGCCTGCTGCTGCAGGTCCTGTAGACAAGGCAAGATCCAGCCTTAACGGATGCTCTGGAAATGGCCAGTAATCGGGGTTTGCTGCTAGCGCATTAGCCAGTGTTCGCAGCCTTAACGCTGTATAGCAAGCCTGGTATGCATGCAAGTTGGATGGGGTCTTAGAGACGTCCTCCTGCCAATAAGCCATGATGGCATCCCCCATAATCTTTTCCAATTGTCCTTGATTATTGCTGATTTCCTCATTAAGCGATGCAAACACTCTTTGTGTTGCTTGCATAACAACTTCTGGATTGTCAGCATGGGCTTCCATGAGTGCAGTAAACCCTTTAATGTCAGCAACAAGGATAGTGGCATTGATAAGCTGGATTCTAAAGTGAGTTTTTTCCAACTCAGTTTTTTCCAACTCAGTTTCTGCTCTTAAAACCGACTCTGGCAAAGCTACCAACAAATCTATTTGAGCAATCTTTACACGGTCACCATTTTGAAGCAGATATTCACGCCCCGGTACCAGCCTTTCGCCATTTAGACGTGTGCCATTGGTTGAACCTGAATCTCTTATTGTCCAGCCTTCTAATGTTCGGCGAATTTCAGCATGCTGACCGGACACCTCAGGATGAGGCAACACAAGTTTGGTCGTACCTTGTGGATCTGGCTTGCGTCCAATAGCAAAACAGCCTGCTTCGGTCAGTTCTACTGAATAAGCTTCCGGTGTGTCTGGATAGACCGTGATAAAACCGGCAGCCATCGGAATCTTAAACCATTACTCATTTTCAGGCACAACAATTGAGGCCTGCCCTCACAATTTTAATTATAGCTTTAGCAGAAAAAGATGTTGTGCTAGCCTATACCTTAGCCGTTGCAACCAGTGCTTTTTTTAATTCACTTACCTTGTCAAGTCGCTCCCAGGGAAGGTCTAAATCGGTTCTTCCAAAATGCCCATAAGAAGCTACCAATTGATAAAAGTGACCGTTTCGCTCACGGGGCAAATTGCACAAATCAAACCTAGCAATAATTGCCGCAGGCCTTAAATCAAAAGTATCTTTGACAATTGCTGTAATTTCATCATCTGGGATAGTGCCAGTACCAAATGTGGTTACGTTTACTGACACAGGACGTGCAACCCCAATGGCATAAGCAATCTGAACTTCACAAGATTGAGCAAGCCCAGCAGCAACAATATTTTTAGCCACATGGCGGGCAGCATAAGAAGCACTGCGGTCTACCTTGGTAGGGTCCTTCCCTGAAAATGCCCCCCCACCATGGCGTGCATATCCACCATATGTGTCTACAATAATTTTGCGGCCCGTCAGTCCTGTATCACCCTGGGGACCACCAACCACAAAACGACCAGATGGATTAATCAGATAACGTGTGTCCTTGTCTGGCTTAATTGTCAAATCTTGAAACACAGGGCTTACTACATAAGCCTTTAAATCATTGGCAATGCGCTTTTGCAACTCGCCATTGTCTTCAATTCCATCAATGGCTGGATCATGCTGCGTGGAAATAACAATAGAATCAACCCTGGTAGGTTTATTACCTTTGTACTCAATAGTGACCTGTGTTTTCCCATCCGGTCTTAAATACTTAAGTGTTCCGGACTTTCTAACCTCAGCTAACCGTCTGGCAATCCTGTGAGCCAGAGATATTGGCAACGGCATGAGTTCAGGGGTTTCGTTACAGGCATAACCAAACATCATGCCCTGATCTCCAGCCCCAATTTGGTCTATCACATCAGACGACTGCTGTCCACGAACTTCAAGGGCCTGACTAACCCCGCCAGCAATGTCAGCCGACTGTTTATCAATTGCTACCAGCACAGCACATGTGCGTGCATCAAAACCACCGCCATGCTCGCCTTCGTAGCCAATCTCAGCAATCTTTCTACGTACAATCTCGGGCATATCGAGAGTCGACTTGGTTGTAATCTCACCTGTAACCAGCACCATTCCAGTGGTGACACTGCATTCACAAGCTACGCGAGCCTTGGGATCCTGGGTTAAGATTGCATCCAAAATTGCATCAGAAATTTGATCGCAAATCTTATCAGGGTGACCCTCCGTGACCGATTCCGAGGTAAAAAGATATCGCTGAGACAATGTTGCTCTCCTTGTTGACCCTGCTAAAGCAGCCCTAGGTGCGGCCTTGCTTAAGGCTATGCTATCATCTTTTGCTAAGTGCGAATTAAACGCAATCAAGGAAGACCAACAAAGTAAGCCTAAAAGCCACATTCAAACCAAGACCCTGGCAGTGTTAGGATATTAGTGTCTTACATCGCTATACTTAAGCGACACTCATTTAATGATTGGACTACCTAGCACTCTCCAGTCACTAAATAAAACAACCAGGCTTGCTGGCATTTAAAGAGAGCATAATGGCGAATCCCTATAGCCAAAAAAGCGACCGCGATCTAGTTCTAGCCTGCCAGCGGAGGGAGCCAGCAGCTTTTGAGGAGCTGGTCAAGCGCCATCAACGTACGGTCTTTGCACTCCTTTATCAGTTGGCCCCAGATTGGCAGGATACAGCCGATTTAGCTCAAGAAGTGTTTATTCGCGTTTGGCGTAACTTAAGCAGTTTACGTAATCCGTCATCCTTTCGTTCTTGGCTTACTCAGATCGTCACCAATCTCTTTTATGATGAGCTCCGCAAGCGTCCAAGGCGATTGCCTACTGTGTCCATGGACGATAACGAGGGAGATACAGAAGGCTCAACCAGAGACATTGTTGATGCCTCTCATCAACCTGAGGATTTAGCCTTAAACCGAGAGGCATCGGAGATTATTCGTCAAGCTATGTGTAAATTGCCGGAACAGTTTCGCACAGCCATCGTCTTGCGAGAAATAGAAGGGTTAAGTTATGAGGAAATTGCCATTCTAACCAAAACAGAGATGGGAACGGTAAAATCCCGCATTGCTCGTGCCCGCTCCAAGCTTCAGGAGCTGCTTCAGCCTTATTTGGCTAAGTCTAGCTCTATAAGCGAGGTGTCCACTTGATGTTGAGTGCATGTTCTGAGTATCGCGACGAGTTGTCATCCTATTTGGATGCACAACTTGATGATCTTACAGCCTCTAGCATTAGGCAGCATCTGTCTATCTGTAATGGCTGTAAAAGCGCCCTTGAAAGCATGAGGTTCCTGAGTGGTTATTTAGCCCAAGCCAGGGAACCTGGCATGGAAATAGATCTCTGGAAGGATTTAGCCTCCGAAATAGGAAGTGTTTGCGCCATCATTGAAGAAGATCTGTCAGCTTATCTTGACAGGGAGCTGCCTGC
>JACQVM010000036.1 GCA_016209785.1 Candidatus Melainabacteria bacterium
CGATCCTAGTGTTGTCCAGACATGCCTGGTTTGCTTGCTCTATGGCACCTGCTTTTAGGGTCTGTCTTTGATGTCAGGTAGCTCGTTTTCCTTAACTTCTAGAGTCTGCTTACCAGATGATGAGCTTAAGACAGTCTCTGGATTAAAACTTTCATCGGGGCGGACAACATTACCATGATCATCTATTTGAGGACGTAGATAGTCACGTAAAGTGGATTGCCCCTGAGATTTCAGCTCGTAGTAGTTGGCTATGGTGTCTCGGCGCTGAATGAACTCGCGCTTATTGCTTGTCAGGTTCAGTGGTTGTTGCAGGTACCTTAATGTGGGTTCCACCTGACTGGTTAAATGCTCATGCGTGGCATAAGCTTGCCAGACGGTAGGGGAACTAGTCACCCATGCAGTTTCCAAGGAAGAGCCTAATCGGGGAGCAACGGAAGCTAATTTCTCTAATCCAGTGGCCTTGCCAACAAACCCTGAGCTCATGCCGGATCCAAGCCAGCGACCCATAAGACCAAGCATAGCACCAGCGGTGGTATCACCCAGGACACCATATCCATACGCTTTGGCAAAAGAGCTAAAGTTTTCGTGTGTGCCGGAATAGTAATTGTAGCCCTCGTGAGCACCACGATAGACAAGCGACATTGTGCCTGCAGTGCCTGCATCCCTGATAACGCTAGCAGCAAGCCTTTTGCCGGCATTTGCCAGTTCACCTTTCGTAGTAGCTGTCACAGCAGCCTCGGAGGCCTCCCTTGTTACAATTTTGCCTGCAGCCTTTGTGAGCGTACTGCGTACCAGCGCTGCAGCTCCACCACTTACACCGTCTACAGCACCCCAAATGGGCATAGACCAATGAAATTTCTCCCCAAAGACCAGGGTTTTCATTGCTGTGTATGTAGCCGAGCCTGCAAGAGCCCCAGCCCCTACTGCTGCTGGACCTGACCAGCCAGTTAGCACTGCTGTACCGACGCCAGCTAATATTGCTGTGCCATCACAGGCTACTTCCTTCAGAGCATCCTTGGTCCAACCCCAGACCTTTCCCCAGGTAGATGGCTCATTTGAAGCCTCCATGAGCTCGTTTATCTTGATGTCTGGTTGAGCTGCAAAAGGAGGATCATCCTTTTGCACTTGCTCGAATAAGGCACGAGCACTGTTGAAGTTTTTGCCAGCCAGCTCAAACTGTCCTAGTTGTAGCTTTGTAATGGCAGAGCAGTGATCATAAAAGTCCAATATAGCAATCTGTTGCCGTAAGGTTTCCTGCTGGGCTGGATTAGTTTCTGCCTTTAATTCATTTTCTAAAACCTGCTTGTTGTGCTGAATCGTCTTACGGTCAACCTTTTCGGCAGCAGCAACGGCAGCGTCTAGCTCAGTGCGAGCAGTCGTCAAATCAGCTTTCTTATAAGCTTCCTCAAACTTCAGGAGATGGTCACGTGGATCGTCAAAGACTTTAGACTGAGCCAGTTCAGTGGAAGCAGTTGTCTCAGTAACTTTCTCTAATGGTGTTTTAGCAGCAACAGTCTGAGAGGGAAAAGATTTAACTTTCTCGTCTGCTACTTGGCGTAACTGAACGTACAAATCGTCCAACTTGGCTTCAGGATCAATCTTTTCAATTTGGTCTAAATAGGCTTGGCTAGCAGCCCAATTGCCTTGATCAGCAAGATAAGTAGCATAGGCAAATCTAGTTACACTAGGGGCATGCTGCATAGCTTCCAGGACAGATTCTTTCTCCAGTAAGCCGGCAAGCTCATCTAATGTTTTTGCACGACTCTCTTGTGTTCTCACCTGCCAAAGGGATTGCTCTACCTTTGGCTGATCTATGGCATCGGCTGCCATAATAGCCTGCCTCAGCTCACTATCTGCTAACCCGGTCAGCTCCGTGCGGCGGTCTGCCACTGAAACTTCGCGAACCTTACCGTCAGTACCGCTGACCAAAACTTTGTCATTGTTCTCACGATTCTTTAATGCTGACAGCTCCTGGAGAGCAGCTCCTGCATTTCCAATATGATCAAAAGGGTTGTCCCTTTGGCTTTGCTGACGAGTGATGCCCCGCTCAGGGCCCTGATCGCTGCCTGCTTTGTGTAAAGAATTGAGAGCATCATCGACGAGACGGCCGCTGGCGTCATTGGAAACGTCACTAGAAGTTTCATCAAGTCTTTGCCCGGCCTTAGAGTCGACCACCCAGGAAACCTCCTCTAATCCAGTTCTTTCTATTCCCATATTTTCATCAAACAAATCGAGTGCTCGCATCAGGACAAGCCTGACCATTGCGGTGTCCAAAACTTTCCAGCCGGATTAATGTACCCATCAAACAACCCACCTTATGTATAAGGACTCTAATAGTTCTTACACGGGTGGGTTATCTAAAGTCTCGTCTTTCCCGCAGGATCATCCGCTCGAGCAGAGATCATCTTTACTCTGGCAAGCCACCTTCAGGAGTGCTGTCTGAGCCTGGTTGTGTACGTTCTGGTCGAGCACCATCTGTCTTGTCTTTGGGTGGCTCGGTATGAGTATCGCTGCCCTGAGGTTGTTTGGGTGCGGTATCAGTGCCAACTGAAGCAGCGTCTCGCGGTGGGTCTGCATTGACGGCTGGTGCTTTATCCTTTAATTCTTTTGGAATTGCGTCAAGGACTTTCTCATACTCGTCCATTTTTTCCCATGAGCCATAGGCTTCGTAAAGCCTCGGGCTAAATAGTGTGCCACCGGTGCCTATTGCCCGGCCTGTAGCAACCACTACTTTATTACTACCTAAAAACTGGCGTATATTGTAGCCAACAAATTCAACTGGCTTCGAGAAAAATCCGCCACCAAAACGTAATCCAGAAATGGCAGCACCACCAATTACAGTATCGCGTGCACCAAGCACCAATGTATTGGCTACTGCGTCATAGGTTGAGATTGCTTTTCCAGAGGATTGATCAACTTTACCAACCTTAGAAAACTCATCTAGTCCATGATAGCCAAAAGAGCCTATTCCAGCAATCCCAAAACTGCTGGCATAATGGCCGCTCATAGACTTAACGCCATCTGCCGAGACTGTCTTCCATGACGGCCACTTGGGTGCTTCTACTCTTAGTGGATCACCCTTAAGGAATCCACCAAAGCTACGAACTCCAGCAACAATGAATGGACCAACTGCAGCATCCTGTAGGGTACCAGCTCCGGTGTTGAGCGCTGCATCAGCAATAGAATAAGTCTTACCAGTTTCTGGATCAGCGCTACCAACCTTAGCTGCTTCATGAGTACCACGGTACACAAGCGACGTTGCACCAATGGAGGCAGCATCTATTTTGTAGCGGCTCCAGAATGTTCTAGCCCCCAGGTTACGTAGTGTTGTGAGATTGGCTGCTGACGGGCTACCCAAGAATGGATAGGCATAGCTAAACCTACTGCCTTGTAAGCTGGCAGCCTCGTAGGCGGCTGTTCTATAGCCTTGCAGTGCTTGCGACCCAAAGTTGGCTCCAAAGCGTTGGGCACCACCACTTAAATGGGCTATGGCAGAGTATGGCTTTTCATACCATGGTGCAGTTCTCCAAGCTGTACCCAGTCCAGCCCTAAACTCAGCATTACGTACTGCCTGAGTTAGACCATATCCATTTGAAATGAGCGCTCGTCCGCCCCATAAGGCTGTACCACCTATGATTGTATCGCGAGCTCCTAGGGCAGCCCAGGCTGTAAGTGCATCACTGGTAGTGATGGTTTTTCCGGTCTTTGGATCTACTGAGCCAATTCTAGATAGTTCGGTTACACCATGGTAGCCAAAAGAACCTACTCCAGCAACGGCATAACTGCCGCCAGCACGATGAGCTTCAGCCCAAAGTAAAGGTTTCTTGTACCAAGATGCTGCACCCATTGCTTCCTTAAGTGCTGCTGTTGCTGTGGCTTGTTTGGCCTCTGCTTGCTTGGTCAACAACTCGGTGACTGCGCGTAAGCCATTAAATCCGCTCTTACCTTCAAGCAAGACTAATTTCTCAGCTTCAGCAATGCCTCCTTTAGCTGCCATGTCTTTTAAGGCATTGCCAGTGAGTCCTGCCTCAAATTTGGTCATCAAGCGTCTTTGTATGCCAGCACCGGACATAAAGGCCAGCGCATCAACTCCACCCCAGAGCATGTTTCTGCCCAGGCTTGTTTGGCCTCTGCTTGCTTGGTCAACAACTCGGTGACTGCGCGTAAGCCATTA
>JACQVM010000040.1 GCA_016209785.1 Candidatus Melainabacteria bacterium
CAGTAGCAATCCTTTCC
Organism: Candidatus Melainabacteria bacterium; assembly: GCA_016209785.1. Taxonomy (GTDB): domain Bacteria; phylum Cyanobacteriota; class Vampirovibrionia; order Obscuribacterales; family Obscuribacteraceae; genus JACQVM01. The sequence goes on from JACQVM010000040.1 coordinate 18, forward strand.
ATAGCCTTTATTGAACAGAGATAGGAACAATTACCTCCAATACCCGTAAAGTCTTTGTTGAATATTCAAAGATGGCATAGCCTGTCTCTTGAGGACTTGACTCTAGAATAGCTAGCTCTAGCCTAGGCCATTGCCACTGCGATTTAGTATGAAGATATAGTTCTTTAGCTAATTTGTAATGCCAGTGCTCATCAGAGCGGAGGAAGCCATACGTTTGACGGCGAAGCCATCTTGCATAAAGCTTATTTAGCCAGACAATTTGTTTGGTTTCGCACCCAGCCAGACGAATGTCATGGCAATCTGAGGACAAGGATTGCTGAAGTGCTGCAATGTTAGATTTGGTGTTGTTGGCTTCAGACAAGTATACGGCAAACTCCCGGGCACCTACCTCATGAAAGCCTAACTTGTTATAAAAACCTGGTCCAATGTCGGAGAAAAGAAGCAAACCCTTGACGTCTTGCTTGTGACACAGCTCAATTATCTGGCTTAACATACGTGTGGCATAACCTAGTCCTCTGTATTCTTGTCCTGTGAAGACTGCACCTAGTCCAGCAATAGAGTAAACCTGGCCGCGAGATGCTAACTCTAGGTTGTATAACTTGCAGCTAGAAACAATGGTGGAGCCATGTCGATAAACCATGTAGCGAAGATTTTTTTTGGACCAGGGATGATTTAGCTGGAAGGAAGTGTAAGAGTAGTATTCATCAGGTTTTAGTCCAGCTGACCATATCTGAAATGTTTGATGGAGCACCTTAAGGACGTCGCTCCATTCAGCCGTCTGGATGTTCATTTTTTACTACACTTAATATTGCTAGGAGATGCCTGTTCTGTCTTTTGTAATTGCTAGCTTACCCTAGTTTGTTTTGTGCTTGATAGTGTGAGGTTGTTTTCTAGGTACAATTAGCCAAGTCCTAAAGAGGTAACCATTGCCAGTGTCTAAGATTAAGGAGCTTTACTCCCCAGCACAAATTCAGTTGCGCATTGCTGAGCTGGGTTTTCAGATAAGTCAGGATATGAAGGACCTGGACCGGCCGGTAGTCATTGGTGTCATGAAGGGGGCGCTTCTCTTTATGGCAGATCTTGTGCGCAACATTAAAAGCAAGGATCCGCTGCAGATTGAGTTTGTACGTTTGTCAAGCTATGGCAGTGCTACTGAAAGCTCAGGAGCCGTGCAAACTCCATACTTAGATCTGCCAAATATTGCTCACAGGCATATCTTGGTTGTTGAGGATATTGTTGACTCTGGTAGAACAGCAAAATTCTTTCTGGAGTATTTGAAAGACCAATTCAATCCTGCCAGCTTGCGGCTAGCTGCTTTTCTCGATAACCCATCACGGCGTGTTGTTGGTTTTTCGCCTGATTATGTAGGATTTACTATTGTTGTTTTGTTTGTAGTTGGCTATGGACTGGATTACTCTGAACAATACCGGGAGCTGCCATATTTAGGTCAGCTGACCAATACAGGCTAAGGGAGTTTTAGTGACATACTTTTAGGGCAGCTAAGTTGGCTGCTGTTGTGTGAACAGCCGGCTTTCTGTTCTTGGACAAGTGCAAGTGTGCGTATGTGTTACATAATGGAGTTGGAAGATGTATTGAGAGGATGTGTATGAATGCCATTAGTCGTATTGTTATGGCTTTGCAGTGGTGCATATTGGTGATGCTGCTTGCAGGTGTCTGGCATGCACCATGTGTGATGGCGCAGTCCAGCAGTTTAGTGCCCGAAGCATGTACACCATCCGATGGTGGACAAAAGTTGATTACACCAACTGGGCTGTCTGCATCACCTTCTCAACTCAAGGGACGTGTAAGGGGTGCTGCAGTCTTGACCGAAGAGGGGCTAGTAAAAATGAAGGAGGTGGAACAAGATTTACAAAAGTCCTGTTTGCAGGTGATGGCGGAGGTTACTCGTAAACAGACATTGTCAGTGCGTGGTCCAAATGTTTTGCCAGGAGGAGTAGTTATCCAACCTTTTCCTAATCCAAGCGGCACAGTTCAGTTTGGCGACCTAGAGCCACGCAAAAAGCACCTGGATCACTTTGTTAGCCAAACATCTTATTATGTTGAGCTGCTGCGAAACTTAGTAGATGCATTGATAATTCCAGACAATAAGCCTCTTGTCGAGCTATGGGGAAATGTTCGCTCTAGTATTAGTAATCTGGACTCACGCCTTGGCAATTTAAAGATGTTGACTGGTGAGACAAAGTACGATACTGCAAGGATTGGAAAAGAAGCGTTGAGAATTTATGATGACGTCAGCACGGTAGAAGAGCTGCGCAAACAAGTTTTAGGGCTTATGCAAAAGTAACAAGATTGGGCAAGCTCATCGTGCGACGATGTTGAGTAACAAAGTCGAGTAAGCTAACTACGGCAGGAGCTGTTGAAGACAGAGGCGGAGCGCATAAAAAAGGGCCCATCTTCCAGATGGGCCCTTACGTACGCTAGGACAATGGGCACATGCCCATTGGTAAGGGTAAGTGGGTTGGTTGAACTAAGCGAAACTGGACCTATTACCCAGTCTAAGCGCACGAGCTTAACCGACAAGTGTTTGTTCTGAGCTACTCCCCACGCTCGAGCAACTTTTTGTCGGTCACAGTAAAACTAACGTTATTAAGGACAAATAGTTCAAAGTCTTCTTCATCATGTTATGATGTATGCAAGTACATGCTTGCATACAAATCATCATTAACAAGCGCAACTGTGTTGGTTCTGGCGTGTACTACGGTTAGGAAGGTCAGCAAACCAAGTAAGTTTCTGGAGGTACAAATGGCCGTTGGGCAACACGGCAAGTGGTTTAATCACTCTGTTCTATTGGGATCAGCCATTGTGTTTCCAGTTTTGGTCTGGCTTGTTTGGTATGGGTTTCTTGATGAGCACAATCGTCCTATTGTTGTTACCGGCACCATTCAGGCCAAGGAAATCCTGGTTGCCTCTAAGGTAGGTGGTCGCATTGCCAGGGTACTAGTGCAAGAGGGCCAAATGGTAGATTCTGGGCAGGAACTGGTTGAGTTTGATCTTCCTGAGCTGGAGTCAAAAAAGGAGCAGTTAACTGCGTCCATTGAGCAGGGTAAGGCTCACCTTCTTGAGCTTAAACATGGACCGCGTCCGGCTGAGATTGACAAAGCAAGGGCGGCTGCTCAGCAAGCCTTAGCTAACTGGCAGATGCTCCAGAGTGGTTACAGACAAGAAGACATACTTAAAGCACGCTCTGCACGCCGGGAGGCAGAGCGTAGCTTGGCACTGTTAGAACAAGGCTATAGGACCGAGGAGGTTGAGCAAGCAAGGGCCTTAATGAATCAGGCACAAACCGAGCTTGACTGGGCTGAGAAGGACTGGCAAAGATACCAGAAACTTGCTGCCGATGGTGCGGTGTCTCAGCGTGATGCTGAGCAGCTTAAGTCAAAGCATGAGGCTGCCCAGGAAGCTTTTAAAGCTCAACAAAAGACATATCAAAAAATGGTTGCTGGTCCAAGGACTGATGAGATTCAGGTTGCCAGAGAAAGGCTTAATCATGCTAAACACCATGAAGTGCTTATGGTGCGAGGACCTCGAGCAGAGGAAGTTGAGATAGCTAGGCAGCAATATTTGCAGGCAAAAGCAGCACTAACGCTCTTGGAGCAAGGTACTCGGTATGAGGAAATTATTAAGGCTCAAGCAAAAGTTGCTGAGGCAAAGGCAGCACTGAAAGAGGTAGAAGCCCAGCTTAAGGAAAAGCACATTCTTGCACCAGCAGACTCTGAGGTCAGTGTGATGGATTTACATGCAGGGGAGGTCATATCTCCTAACAAATCCTTTGCTACCTTGACCCGGCTCGATAGTATTTGGACCAGGGTGTACTTGCCAGAACGTGAGCTTTCTCGAGTGAGGATTGGACAAGTTGTTAGCGTGAAAGTTGATGCTTTTCCAGGCAGAAAGTTCAGAGGGACAATAGTCCAAATACCGTCAGTTGCTGAGTTTACTCCACGCAATGTGCAGACTCCTGAGGAGCGCTCGGCGCAGGTGTTTGGTTTGAAGGTAACGATTGAAAACAAAGATCGTCTTTTGCGTGGAGGTATGAATGCTGAGGTTACATTGCCTCCTGTCATGAGTCCGTGGGGTGCTTTGGCAAGGAGCGTTCCATGACTAAAGCAATTGTTCTGGATAAGCTCACCAAGAAATACGGCTCTCAGGTGGTAGTCAATCGTTTGTCTTTTACCGTGGACAAAGGAGAAATATTTGGCTTTCTTGGCCCTAATGGTTCTGGCAAGACTACAACGATAAGAATGTTGTGTGGTCTCATTACTCCTACTGAAGGAACAGCTCTTGTTGACAGTTTTGATATTGTCAGGCATCCAGAGCAAATTCGGCACAGCATTGGCTATATGTCCCAGCAGTTTAGTTTATACCGGACGCTGACTGTTAAGCAAAACCTAGACTTTTATGCCGAACTGTTTGGGCTTGCCGGGCAGAAGGCCAGACAGCGCAAGTCGCAGGTATTGGAAATTACTGGACTTATTGGACAAGAAAACAAACAAGCGATAGCACTTTCGGGAGGATGGAAGCAGCGTCTTGCGCTTGCTTGTGCAATAGTTCATGAGCCACCAATTGTTTTCTTGGATGAGCCAACTGCAGGGATAGACCCTGTAGCACGAAGAGCTTTGTGGGATTTGTTGTTCACGCTTGCCACCACAGGAATTACTTTTTTTGTGACGACACACTATATG